>DDED01000071.1 GCA_002336035.1 Cellvibrionales bacterium UBA1963 | reverse complement strand
TGTGCCACTTGCGATGGATTTTTTTATCGTGATCAAAAAGTTGCCGTTATCGGTGGAGGCAATACTGCCGTTGAAGAAGCGCTGTATTTGTCTAACATCGCATCAGAAGTCATCCTAGTGCATCGAAGAGACAGCTTAAGGGCAGAAAAAATCTTACAGGACAAATTATTCGAGAAAGAAAAAAATGGCAATGTAACCATTCATTGGAACCATACACTCGATGAGGTGTTAGGTGATGAAAGCGGTGTGACAGGTATGCGTATCGCCGCCGCAGACCATTCAAGTACGCAAGATATTGACCTTGCTGGCGTCTTCATTGCAATAGGCCATAAACCCAATACCGACATTTTTGCCGACCAACTGGCAATGAAAGAGGGGTATTTGACGATTCATGGCGGTGCCGATGGCAATGCCACTGAGACATCAATAAAAGGGGTATTTGCGGCGGGCGATGTTGCCGATCATGTCTATCGCCAAGCAGTGACATCTGCTGGGGCTGGCTGCATGGCGGCCTTGGACGCAGAAAAATACCTGGACGATTAACAATGGGTCGGTTACCAAACCGCCCTACTGTTGTCGATAAGCAACGGCAGCACTACCAACGCTGCCTCTTCTCGCATTTTTACAATAAGGCCAGTAGTTAATGACAACGGCAGAACATCAAGGCTTTCCAGCAATAGAGCTTGCACTGAAAGATCCCGATGGCTTGTTGGCTGTGGGCGGTGATTTGTCGGTCACACGCCTAGTTGAAGCTTATTCTCAAGGCATTTTTCCATGGTATCAAGACGATGAACCCATTATGTGGTGGTCACCCAACCAGCGAGCGGTCATCGTCCCCGATCAAGTTCATGTCTCACGGAGTTTAAAAAAAACCCTTCGAAAAAATAGTTTTCGGCTATCGATTAATCACGATTTTGATGCCGTCATTAACCATTGCGCCGCCATACCCCGCGAATGCGATGGAACATGGATTAACGAAGAAATGCTGGAGGCTTATAAGCAACTTCACCTTAACGGCCACGCACATTCATTCGAGGTTTGGGATCAAGAGCAATTAATTGGCGGCCTTTACGGTGTGGCAAGCGGAAAAGTTTTTTCTGGTGAATCAATGTTTCATCTTAAAACCGATGCATCAAAAATAGCTTTCGTGTTCACCTGCCTTCATCTGCGAAAGCACCGCTACTCATTGCTAGACTGCCAAATACAAAACGATCACTTAGCAAGCCTTGGCGTTAGGCCCATTAATCGGGCAGATTTTAAGCGTCACTTACCGCTCTACACGGGCATATCCAGCTCGGCAAACGACGATACAAAACGCCAAGAAGACTGGTGTCAAGACAGCCTAACCAACTCACAAGCTCTATTAGAGAAAATCAATGAGCTTACTTAATCAACTTAAATTCTACACAACCCATGAGCACACATGCGGTTACGATAATGACAAAAAAGCCACCTCTTTATTTGTGGATCCAGAAATAAAGATAAATGACATTATCTATCGCGAACTTACCGACACAGGTTTTCGACGATCGGGAAAGCACTTCTATCGGCCGCACTGCCAAAGCTGCAATGACTGCATAGCAACGCGTATTCCAATTAAACACGTAACATTAAGCAAACAGCAAAAGCGTATTATTAAGAAAAACAATGATCTTACTAGCCAACAGGTTGAATCAATAAACACGGATGAACATTATCGATTGTTTGAAAAATATATTGCTATGCGCCACAGTGATGGTGATATGTTTCCCGCGTCACGTGAACAGTACAACGAATTCTTAATCAACGATCAAACGTTTACTCGCTATACTGAATATAGACTGAATGAAGAACTAGTGGCGGTCAATCTCGCAGACCAACTCGTTAATGGCTTGTCAGCAATATATACATTTTTCGATGCCGACCATGCACGCCGAAGCTTAGGCAGCTTTGCCATTTTACAATTAATCGAGCAAACCCAAGCACTCAACGGTACCTACCTCTATTTAGGTTACTGGATTAAGTCTTGCCAAAAGATGAATTATAAAATTGACTACCGCCCTATGGAGCTACTAATTAACGGGCGATGGAAGCGGTTAAGATAAAATAATTATTTAAATCAACGGCTTAAATGGCGATTGATCAGTTAATTCTAATATAAACAGTGCGCGTGAATTCGCTGTTACTTTTGACATGAACGCCTGCAGATAAGTGGTATTTCCTCCTATGGACAGCAGGCCCATGACTGAGGCAAAATGCCCATCTCAATTTGACGATGCAGTGTGAATTTCACCTAGGCGGAAAAAACAGTATGGCAAAAGAAGAAAATATAGAGTTTGAAGGCGAAGTAATAGACACCCTACCCAATACGACATTTAGGGTGAAGTTAGAAAATGGGCACACTATTACCGCACACATATCGGGAAAAATGCGTAAGAACTATATTCGAATTTTGACAGGTGACAAAGTTAAAGTTGAAATGACGCCTTACGATTTATCAAAAGGTAGAATCACGTTTAGAGCTCGATAAAAAGGATGGCGGCTTGACCGCCATCAAGCCCTTCTAAAAAACATCCAAAATATATTTACGAAACCTTTAAAACAAGCTTATCTTTGCGTACCGAGATTTTTACAGTACCGCCCTTCTCTGCTAAGTCGCCAAACAAGACGAGTTCAGCCAACGGTTTTTTAACATACTGTTGAATAACGCGTGCCATTGGCCTTGCACCCATATGCACATCATAGCCTTTCGCTAAAATCCACTGCCTAGCTTTAGCATCAACTTCTAACAAAACGGCTTTGTCATCAAGCTGTGTTTGTAGTTCGACTAAGAATTTATCGACTACCGTTAACACAACCTCCTCTTCAAGAGGATCAAATTGGATAATAGAGTCCAAACGATTTCTAAATTCAGGCGTGAACAAGTTATTCAACGCTTCCATGCCGTCGGTACTATGGTCCTGCTCAGTAAAGCCAATACTGCGACGACTCATGGTGCGAGCACCAGCATTTGTCGTCATGATTAATACAACATTGCGGAAGTCAGCTTTGCGACCATTATTGTCGGTTAAGGTACCGTGATCCATGACCTGCAAAAGAAGATTAAACACTTCAGGGTGCGCTTTCTCAATCTCATCAAGCAGTACCACACAGTGAGGGTTTTTAGTCACGGCATCTGTCAATAAACCACCTTGATCAAAACCGACATAGCCAGGAGG
>DDED01000138.1 GCA_002336035.1 Cellvibrionales bacterium UBA1963 | reverse complement strand
ATTACCGTCGATATCTAAAGAACCCGAAGGAATGGTCCCAGCCAAGAACTCATCCAACGCCGAAACACCATCATTATCTTGGTCACTAGTAGCATCTGATGCATCATTTGGGTTTAAACCATATAGGACTTCCCATGCATCAGGCATACCATCATTATCGGTATCTGTGCTGTAAAGACCATTATTAGGGAATGCATCAATGCCATCACGTACACCATCGCCGTCAGAATCTAAATCATTTAAGCTTCCGAGATTAACCGAGGTAACGTTATTTGGGCTTGAAGAATCGAACTCTCCAGATACTGAAGCTTTTAATATAATGTTCTCTGCCACCGACTGAGTAACCATAATCTTTGACCTAGACCCTGATTCCATGTCTCCCAGTGCACAAGATGGTACGTTATTTATGGTCGAGCATGATCCTTGGTCCGGAATCAACACTAGGGCTATATTTCCGTCGTGCTCAAAGGTTATTCCTATATCAGTTGCATCACCGGGACCGTTATTTATTACTTCAAAAAATGCCCTATCATTTCGATTTTGATCTATTTCTCCCTTAATAGACATATCATAAATGGTAGCAACTGACGCTGCTATAATTAACGAATTGTTAGATGAATCGTTATCTAGTGGATCATTGACTGATGAAAGGCCTCTAAAGGAAATTACATAACTCTTTGCAGCAACAGGCCGTAACGTAATAGTAATAACCTCTGCTTCATTAACTTCTAACGAACCGACACTGCAGCTAATAGAAAAGTCTATTTCATCACAGCTACCGCCATTGAACACAGCTGCAACAGGTTCGAGCCCAGTTGGAATAGTGTACTTCAGATATCCATTTTCAACCGCATTCGGACCCTTATTGAGGAGAGTAATCGGAATTACAATGTCTTCTAATAGAGAATGATTTTCAGACTCCAATTTTGTAGTTGAAATTTCAATATCAGCGCTAAGTAAAGAACGACTAGCCGAAATAATCTTGCTAGGGGCACTTGACCCAAGTTCAAAGTTTGCAATAACTCGGTAAAAATAGAGCTGTTCTGCCTCAGCAGTCAGGTCAACGATCTTGTTAGCTGTTACGGAGGCCAAATCTGTATAGGTACCTTCTAGTGACAATCCTCTTTGAACTAGATATGAAACAGCACCCGACACATTATCCCAATCAATATCAATTGAGGGATCAGAAGTAATACTTGATACCGATAAGTTTCTTGGTTCCTGTAAGAACTCAGCGACTGATGCTCCAGAGGCCAGCCCTAATGAACCCTTGTTAAGTTTTATATCTACAGCCTTGGTGAACTTATTAGTGCCTGTAAAGTTAAATTCTATAGAACCTTCATGCGGTCCATTAGGTAATCCAGCCCCACTGACCATGAAAGATATCTCAATGGACTGATTAGGCGCGATTGTGCCAGACTCGCCACTTACAATAGACATCCAGCGTGGGAATAGCCTACTTAGACTCTCACCTATATTGAGCCGACCTCCCGAGACTGTTCGATTTGTCAAAGCAGATAGTGGGTCGGTACCGGACATCAAGCTAGCTTTAATTTGCGAGTAACCCCAGTTCGGGCGAAAGGCCTTTATAAGTGCTGCGGCCCCAGCAACATGCGGCGATGCCATTGAGGTACCAGGTAAATACGCATAGTTATTATTTGGGACAGTACTTAATATGGCAACCCCTGGAGCACCGAGATCGACAGTTTTTCGACCGTAGTTAGAAAACTCGGCAATGCCATCTCTTCGGGTGGTGGCAGCCACAGATATTCCACTGGGGAAATCAGAACTCCAAAAGTCAGATCTGATATTGTCATTATTTGCACTATCATTTCCCGCAGCCTGAACGAATAACAACCCTCGTCGTTGAGTATATGTAATACCATCGTTTATAGTTTTTGACTCCTGACATTGTGACGTACCCGGGTATTTGCAGCCCCAGCTGTGATTCATGGCCGTTGCGCCATTATCAGCCGCATATTTTAGAGCCCGCTTGATATCGACACTAGAGCCATTACAACCTCTGCTCCCTCCAAGAATCTTGAGCGTCATTATTTTTACATTTGGTGCTACACCCACAACACCTTGGCCATTTCCTCCAACAGCGCCAATAGTCCCTGAAACATGAGTCCCATGGTAGTGGTCATCTCGCACATCACCATTATCAGCGCAGTAATTCCATCCCCTAACGTCATCAATGTAGCCATTACGATCGTCATCTATTCCATTACCCGGGATTTCACCAGCATTTATCCAAACATTGTCGGCCAAATCGGGGTGAGTAAAGTCAATGCCAGTATCAAACACTGCCACAATAACATCTGGCGAACCTGTGGTAATTTCCCAAGCCTGCTCTATTTTTATATCGGCATCTTCTAAACCGGCGCTATTCTTTGACAGATCCCAATCCCTCCCAATGCCTTTCTGTCCAGTATTCTTAAGACCCCATAACAAACTTACATATGGATCCTCCGGAAGTTCTCTTAGCTGGATAGGGTAACTAGGTTCCGCATATTCAACGCGCACGTCAGCAAGTAAGAATTTTAGAATTTTCGCGAGGGTATTTGGCTGATTAACTGGGAACATCCAAAGCTGCATATTTTCTGAGGGAATATCCTTTTGTAAAATCCCACCTCGCGCTGTGAGATCAGGAATAAACATTTGTCGATTTTGGGGAGAGACTCCATCAGTAAACTTGATTATCCAGTCATAAACATCATCCGGAATAATCGCTGGTAATTTATTATTCGTGACCACTCCACCTCTATCTTGTAGCCCAGAAGACGCATCTGAACTGTCAGAGGTAGCTCCCGTCAAACCGACGCCAGAGAGAATACTCTCATATGTAAAGCTAGCTGAAGAACTAAGATTCGTTAGAGTAACTGTATGCAAACTAGAGCTAGTTCCATTTAATGTAATTGCAAAAGAATTTTGGCTTAGCGAAATAAGCTCTGAGGTGGAAGCGGACGCGATCGTTGATATATCAGAAATAAAATCACTTTGGTCTAGCGACTTAACTCCAAACCAGTAGGTAGTCTCAGGCGCTAACCCAGTTACCTGAATCGTTTCTGTTGATTTAGGCGTTTTAGGTATCAGTGAGTTATTAAAACTGGTCGCGCTTGCCCAATTACTTGCGGTTATTTGATATTTTGAGTAACGTATTTCATAGCGCTTTACCGCTACAGATGAACCCGACACATCACTTGGTGCACTAAACGACAATTGTGCATAATCAGGCCCCGTAGAGGTAACAATGAGATCCGATATCGCAAGAGGCCCGTCTGCTAATCGCCCTACAACACTCGAGCTAAATTCACTCTCACCAGACAAGTTAGTGGCTTTTACCTTGTAATAATAGTCAACTCCAGCGATAACAGCATGATCTGTCACCGTAGTTGTGTTGGTTTTAGCTATTTGTGTATACGAGCCATCAGTCGCATCGCTACGATATACAATATACCCATTTCCTGTTTGCTCATCATCCCACGTTAAGCTAATTCTATTTTGAGACGTTCCATTCGAGGCTGCCAAATTCGTGGGTATTGTGGGAGTATCAGGCAATACACTAGAGATAACTTTAAGCTCATATTCGCCATAGGGGTAATTGCTTTGAGAGGCAGACTCCACTAGCAGATATACTGAGCCTGACCCTAGCGCATTAATATTCATAGCGACACCGGCCTGCACGCACTCAGCACCACCGCAGGAGATTGAGTTAATAAAATTTCGATTTTGATCAAAGTAAGTGATAAGCCAGTCAGTGTACTGAATATGTTTTGCGGAAAACGATACGGCTAATATTGCCGAGTCAGATATAGACAGAGTGTACCAATCTAAATCATCGCTAGA
>DDED01000114.1:473-3452 GCA_002336035.1 Cellvibrionales bacterium UBA1963 | reverse complement strand
ATAATTCTCCCTTAGCATTAAAACTCTCGACTTTCATCGCCGCCAAACTGGCAATAAAATCTTTATCAGCAGAAGCGGGGATTTTGGTGCCAGATACACCCCACTGTACGGCTGCATTACTCAGAAGGAAATCAGGACCCGCGTCAGGGCTAGGCGAAACAGAAAGTAAGGGTAATTCAACAAAAGCCATTAGGTAGGCAATATGTTCAGCAACTTCCTCAATACTGCTGGCTTGGTTAATATCAACACTTTTAACCACCGCTAATAAATCAGCTTCAAAGGCCAAACGTTCAAACTTAGATGAATCAATACGCTGCGGCGATGCCATTACTGTATCAGAGAACAGCGCCCCGACCACAGGCGAATCAAGACCAAACATGATTTGCGCAGCCGGTCCTGCTAATGCCACCTTATAACCAGTGATGGGTGTTGCCTTCGCACGACGATCAATTGCTTGCCACTGATGAACTTTTGCGATCAACACCGATTGCTGATAAAGAGAATCAGAAACAGCTCTATTGATCAAAGGAGAATGCGAGCAAGCCATCAAAAAAAATAGGCCACCAAACAATGGCAGGTACAACAGATAACAGAAAAAAAGACGAATGTATTTCAATATAAAAACCTCAAATAACTCGTCCGGGGTTGAGAATATTATTAGGGTCCATCGTTTGCTTAATTAAGCGCATTAAAGCGATCTCTTGTTCAGAGCGACACAAGGATAAATATTGTCGCTTCATCGTACCAATACCGTGTTCAGCGGTGATTGTACCGCCCATGTTACCAACCAATGTGTATACTTTTTGATAAATCAGCTCTACATCGCCCTCTCGACCCGTCCAAGCGATAATGTGTAGATTACCATCCGCCATGTGGCCAAAAATACAGAGCTCTAGATGGTCGAATTGCGCTGACAAGCTCGCTTCAACAGCCTCAACAAACGCTGGCATCTGACTAATAGGCACACCGATATCAAAGTTAGCTCGATGCGTCACTGAGGCTAAGATGTCAACCACCCCATCACGCAACTGCCAAAATTGACCCACGTCTCGATCAGACTGGGCAACGATCGCATCGTTAAGAATGCCATCATCAAGGCAAGCCTGTAGCTGAAGGTTAAAGGACTCAACATCACGTTCCGATTCGTTGCCTTCAATCTCGATTAACACATAAAAGGCATGGTCTTCGGCTAACGGACGACTGAATTGCTGATTCATTACAAGCACTTGTTTAAGGTAGTTATCCCACATTATCTCAAACGCCGACACCCTCGAACAAGTACTCTGCATGCGCTGCAAAAAAAATACCGCCTGCGAAAATGTTGAGAAGCCGCACAAGGCGCTTTGCTTATTCAACGGCTTAGGAAACAATCGAAAGACTACCTCAGTAACAACTCCTAAGGTTCCCTCGCTACCGATAAATAACTGTTTCAAATCATAACCAGCATTATTTTTAAGCATTTTATTCATTGAACGAATAATCGTTCCGTCAGCGGTCACTGCCTCAAGACCCAACACTAAAGAACGGGTCATACCATAGCTTAATACTTGGTTCCCGCCCGCATTAGTCGCTACGTTACCCCCAACCGTACAACTACCTCTCGCCCCTAAATCGAGTGGCAAATACAATCCCGCTTCAGAAGCCGCCAATTGTAAATGCTCAAGGGGCGTACCGGCTAAAGCCGTCAGGGTCATTGACTCAGTGTCCAGCTCTGAAATACCGGTAAGCCGTTCAAGGGATAAAACAATCTCTGAATGCTGCGGTGTAGAACCACCGGATAAACCCGTCATGCCGCCTTGAATCACAATAGGTAGCTGGTGTTGATTGCAATATTGTAGCAGCGCAGAAACATGAGCAACATTCGTTGGACGAACAACAATATCCGGTGTGAGCGCGGACTCTCCACTCCAATCAACCGCGTATTTAGTACCAACTTGCTGACCGTGCAAAATCTGGTGAGGAAGCAACTCAGAAAGGGCTTCAATAATGTCTTTAATCATAAAAAGATAACTCAAAACACATAATTTATAAAAAAAATAAGCCCAAAGCAGCGCGAATCAAAAGCATTTTACACAATAATTACATCGTTTGGGTGACATCGGTTTAAAAAAAGAAGAGGCTGGTTAAAAAATAAGGGATGGAAAAAAATCTGATAACAGAGGAAAAAATGCCTACCTTATCAAATGGAACGATTCGAAAAGTCAAATCGTGGCCGATAATTGGAAACGGGTTTTCCATTTATAAAGACTCCG
Source organism: Cellvibrionales bacterium UBA1963 (assembly GCA_002336035.1). GTDB lineage: Bacteria > Pseudomonadota > Gammaproteobacteria > Pseudomonadales > UBA7434 > UBA7434. The sequence goes on along the minus strand of DDED01000114.1, from coordinate 1,200 downwards.
AAAGGTTCTTCAAAAACTGCAAGCAAGAATATGGCAATATATTTAGCATATCAATACTAAATCAAGAAATGACCGTCATTACAGAATCGAGTAACTTTGACGCTTTTTTAAGAAAGTCGAAGAGCGTAACCACCGATAACTTCACCAGTAACTTAGCGTCTAAGTTACTTAGAATACCTAATGATATCTTCCATAAAACCTTTCGGCCACAAGTTGAAATATTTAGATCATGCCTAGCAAAAAATAAACTTGAAGACTATAACAAGCGATTAGTCGATGAAGTCATTACTACAATTGAACATGTTAAAGGTGGGCATCATGAACTGTATCAATTTATCGGCGAAATAGTCTTCATAGCCGGTGGTGCGTCTCTATTTTCAAAGGGCATATTCGACAAAAAAAAATACAAAGGGTTTAGAGACTACGATAATGCTTCACCAATAATCATGTCAGGGCTAGTGCCGCACTGGTTACTTTATCGAGCAAACAAAGGATTTGTGTCGCTGACCAATGCGTTAAACGATGTGAACAAAGATGGGTTTAGTGACCTATGCAAAAAAATAGAATCACAAAATAATGACGTCGGCTTGAATCAAAAAGAAAAAGGGATTGCGCAGTTCTCATTGTTCTGGGCGGCTAACGCAAACACCGTCAATATTGCTTTTTGGGCTGTAGTAAGAATGCTTGACGATAAGGAAGCAACCTGGGAAAAGAGAATTGTTTTAGA
>DDED01000114.1:0-192 GCA_002336035.1 Cellvibrionales bacterium UBA1963 | reverse complement strand
AATGCTTGACGATAAGGAAGCAACAAAAAACATAAAAAAAGAAATTTCAGAAGTAAACATAACAGACATATACGATCAAAACACACTGAACAAACTTGAATTAATAAACAGCTTAATTTATGAAGCACTTCGATGTTACACAGGCGTGGCAATGATCAGAGATGTTATCGAAGACATAACAATCGCTCTACC
>DDED01000127.1 GCA_002336035.1 Cellvibrionales bacterium UBA1963 | reverse complement strand
CCTCGATGTTAGCAATGCAGCGTGCGGTTGACCGTCTAGCGATCATTCCAGAGTTTGTCGTCGTTGACGGTAACCGTCTTCCAGCGTGGCACTATGCGGCGCAAGCTGTTGTCAAGGGAGACCAGCGGATGGCCTGCATCAGCGCTGCCTCGATTGTAGCCAAAGTTACTAGAGATCGAGATATGACGGTTTTAGCAGACAATTACCCTGATTATGGCTTTGATCAGCACAAAGGTTACCCAACAGCTGCACACAAGGCGGCTTTAAAGCGGCATGGAGCAACTAAGCATCATCGAAAAACCTTTGCTCCTGTTAAGGCAGTTTTAGGCATAGCGTGATAAACTCACTTGAGCCTTTATTTTTATTATAATAATTAGTCACTGGTAACCACACAACTTATGTCAACTCAGTTTATCCATTTGCGTAACCATTCTGAGTTCTCACTCGTCGATGGCTTATTAGGTATTAAGCCCATGGTGAATAGGATCCGTGAGCTTGATATGCCCGCTGTTGCATTGTCTGATAAAAACAATTTCTATGGTTTAGTCAAATTTCAAAAAACAGCGCACAGTGGCGGCATCAAACCCATTTTTGGCTCTGATCTTATTTGGTTCTCTGATCAAGACGAAGCGTTAGCGTCTCCTTTTACAATAACGTTGTTAGCGCAAAATCAACAAGGCTATAAGAATTTACTCAAGCTCATATCAAAAGCTTATCAAGAGGGCCAAACGCTTAATGGCGCTAGCCTTCGACAAAGCTGGATCAAACAGCATGCAGACGGTCTTATCGCTCTTTCTGGCGGTGTCGATGGTGACGTCGGTAAAGCGTTATTAAATGACAAGTTGCCTATTGCTAATGATCAGCTGCAGTGGTGGTCGGAGGTTTTTGTTGATCGATATTACATAGACTTGCAGCGCCTTTCACGCCCCGATGATGAACGATATGTACACGCAGCCGTCAGGCTTGCCGAGCAAACACATACCCCTGTTGTGGCGACGAACAGCTGTTGCTTCTTACATCAAGATGACTTCGAGGCCCATGAGGTTAGGGTGTGTATTAATGAAGGCCGTTCCCTTGATGATCCCAGGCGGCCACGAATCTATACGGAGCAACAGTACCTTAAATCTTCTGAAGAAATGTCGGCTTTATTTTCCGATATTCCTGAGGCGATTGAAAACAGTGAGTTAATTGCTCGACGCTGTAATGTTGAAGTTGAATTAGGTAAATACTATTTACCTGAATACCCCATTCCAGAAGGACAAACACAAGAGCAATTTTTTCGTGCTATTTCACATCGTGGCTTAGACACGCGCTTAGCGAAGTTATTTAATGTTGATAGTGACGACTTTCCGGAACATCAGCGTGCTTACCGAAAGCGGTTAGATTTTGAAGTGGATACTATTTTGCAAATGGGGTTTCCAGGCTACTTTTTAATAGTGATGGATTTTATTGGTTGGGCGAAAAGAAATGATATCCCTGTTGGTCCCGGTCGTGGCTCTGGTGCTGGTTCTTTAGTCGCATATTCATTGGATATAACTGATCTTGACCCTCTTGCCTATGATCTTTTATTCGAACGTTTTCTCAATCCAGAGCGGGTCTCAATGCCTGACTTTGACGTTGACTTCTGTATGGAAAAACGTGACAAGGTGATTAAGTATGTCGCAGATACGTATGGACGCGAAGCGGTTGGCCAGATAATTACTTTCGGTACCATGGCCGCTAAGGCGGTTGTACGAGACGTCGCACGTGCGCAAGGAAAGTCTTATGGTCTGGCTGATAAGCTATCTAAAATGATACCCTTTGAGGTAGGTATAACGCTTGAGAAAGCCTTTGAGCAAGAGGAGCCGCTTCGTGATTTTTTAAGTTATGACAGCGATGCTCAAGAAATTTGGGACATGGCGATTCAATTAGAGGGCACCACTCGCAATGTGGGTAAGCATGCCGGTGGTGTGGTCATTGCGCCGTCAAAACTAACCGATTTTTCGCCTTTATTTTGTGATGAAACTGGCGGTGGGTTAGTTACTCAGTACGATAAAAATGATGTCGAAGAAGCCGGTCTTGTTAAGTTTGATTTTCTAGGCCTTCGAACATTGACAATTATTGATTGGGCGCTGGCGATTATTAATCGCCAGCGTAAGGCTTTAGACCAAGCGCCCGTTGATATTGCCGAAATTCCTCTTGATGATCAATTGATTTTTCAATTGCTCAAGCGGGCAGATACAACGGCTGTGTTTCAGCTTGAATCACGTGGCATGAAAGATCTCATAAAGCGACTATTACCGGGTACTTTCGAGGATATTATTGCCTTAGTAGCCTTGTTTAGACCCGGCCCGTTACAATCTGGAATGGTCGATGATTTTATTAATCGTAAGCACGGCAGGGCGCAGCTTGCTTACCCCCATCCTCAATATCAGCATGAGTGTTTGCAACCAATATTAGAACCTACCTATGGGATTATTCTTTATCAAGAGCAAGTCATGCAAATTGCTCAGGTCATGGCTGGCTATTCTTTGGGTGAAGCTGACTTATTACGTCGAGCCATGGGTAAGAAAAAGCCCGAAGAAATGGCAAAGCAGGGCCAATTATTTATCGCAGGAGCCATTGAAAGAGGGCACGGCGAAGAGCTGGCAAAAAACATATTTGATCTCATGGAAAAGTTTGCAGGGTATGGTTTTAACAAGTCTCATTCTGCGGCTTACGCTTTAGTCTCTTATCAGACGGCTTGGTTGAAGGCCCATTATCCTTCACCGTTTATGGCCGCAGTATTAAGTTCTGAGTTACAGAACACCGACAAGATAGTCACTTTAATTGATGAATGCCGACATATTGGTGTTGAATTTACTTCGCCAAATGTTAATGACGGCTTTTATTTGTTTAGTGTTAATGAAAAAAATCAGGTGGTCTATGGTCTAGGTGCAATTAAAGGTTTAGGCGAGGGCCCTGTTGAAAGTATTTTAAACGCACGAAAAGAGGGCCCATTTACCGATATCTTTGATTTTTGCGCCCGTACTGATCCACGTAAACTTAATAAGCGAGCGCTTGAAGCATTGGTCAAAAGCGGGGCTTTCGATGACCTGGGGGAACCGCGCTGGATAGTATTAGAGGCTTTGCCTGAGGCAATTAAAGCGGCTGAGCAAAGTGCCAGTAATTCTGATGCAGGAATGGTTGATTTATTTGGTGAGATGATTGATGCCAGTACCGACAATTTATATGCTAGTTTTAAGCACGTAAAGATGTGGAATATTAAGAAGCGTTTGCAGTATGAAAAAGACACTTTAGGTTTATATCTGTCGGGGCATCCTTTAGATGCCTATGCGTCAGAACTTAAACGAATGGTTAAACGTCGTATTAAAAGCATGCAAGCTGGGCGAGGTAAGCAAAGCTTGGCGGGTATGATTATTGCGATTCGCACTATGAAAAATAAACGCGGTGAAACCATGGCTTTTCTCACTCTTGATGATAAGTCGGCACGAATTGAAGTTTCTTTATTTTCTGAAACGTATAATGCTGCCCGTGAGCTATTGGTAAAAGATAATGTTATTTTTGTAGAAGGTGAGATCCGTCAAGACGATTATAGTGGGGGTCTCAGCATGCGAGCTAACACGGTATATGGTTTAGCTCAAGCACGTCAGCGCCATGCTGAAGCCTTATTAATCGAGTTTAGTGTCGACGACTTTAATCGTAAGCTGCTCGATTCTGTCAAAAAAGTTATGCATGAGGATGTTCAATTTAATGGTCGTGGTAACTGTCCATTATGGATTCGTTATCGTGGCGAAGAGGCTTCTACCGACATTAAACTAGGCCCCGACTGGCAAGTAATACCCAGTGATGCGTTAATCGAAACGCTAAAAGAACTCTGTGGTGAAGAACAAGTTTCCTTACTTTATCCAGACGTTAACCCTTATTCCTAGAATAATACTGCATTTAGTATGTGGCTCTGCCCAGTGATTATTCAACAATAACGGTGCGAAAAAAAAAGATGTTTTTTTCATTAAAGTCGGCTCAGTTCTTTACCGAAAAAGGAATTAAGAGAGGTTGCTTACTAACGCGTGTTCAATAAGTGGCATACGATCATTGCCAAAGTACATGTCATTGCCATTGATAAAGAACGTCGGTGATCCATAGCCTCCCCGTGAAATAAGTTCATCGGTGTTTGCGCGTAACTGATCTTTTATATCAGATTTTTTGATCTTATTAAGTAATGTTTTTTCATCAATATTACTTGCAAGCGCTATGTTGGCTAACACTTCATCTTTTGATATGTCTTCTAGTTTATGCCAGTAAGCTTGAAAGCAACCGCGAGCAAAATCGACTAAGCAATCTTGTTCAAGCGCAACAATACAGCCGCGCATTGCTTTAACGCTGTTGACCGGATGAAAGTCAGGCCAGTTAATTGTTATGTTGCAGTAACTGGCCCAGTCTTGTAAGTCTTTCATGAATGCGGTCAAGCGTCGCTCATTATTAAACATTGATTCTCTTGCATCATAGAGGCCTTTATTTACTTCATTAAAAACGCCACCGACTAATATTGGTTTCCAAATAATATCGAAGTCAAATTGTTGCTTAAGTGTTAGCAGTCGTTCAAAGCCCATGTAGGTCCATGGAGACGAGCAATCAAAGAAGCATTCGATTGTTTTACTTTTCATAGTGATTGAATCTCGATGTTATTTATCTTTGTATTGTGTAGAGTTCTGATTGAATAAGACTGCTCGAACTGATTCATCGGGTGGACTGCTAGGCCGCCAATCTTTGCCTACATCAACTCCTCGACGAAGCGCAGGACGTTGCTTTAATTCATCATACCAACGCTTTAAGGCTGGAAATTTTGTCAATGCAATGCCATAGTTTTTATAAGGCAGTAACCAAGGGAAACAGGCGATATCAGCGATGGTGTACACCTCACCAGCGAGATACGGCGTTTTTTTTAATTGGTAATTCATCACGGCTAGCAAGCGATCATATTCATTATGGTAGCGGCTAAGACTGTACTCATTTCCCTCGGGAGCATAGTTGATGAAATGGCTGACTTGGCCACCGATGGGGCCTAGATTGGCCATTTGCCAATGCAGCCACTGGTTCACTCGATGGAAGTCAGCGCGAGATTTGCCAATGAACAAGCCGGTCTTTTCTGCTAGGTAGGTCAATATGCTGCCCGATTCAAACAGCTCTACATCAGGCATAACTCGACCATGATCATCGTTCGGTTGCCGATCAATTAAAGCAGGAATTCTCGCATTGGGAGAAAGGCTTAAGAAGGGTTCTTTGAACTGTTCACCGCTACCAATATTCACCAATTTAAGTTGATAGTCTAAGCCACACTCTTCGAGCATGATAGTTGTTTTCCAGCCATTAGGCGTGGGTGCAAAATACAATTCAACCATTACTGTTCACTCATTGCAGTTCGCTTAAGAATTTCAGGCCATCGGCCAACTGTTGATAAGCCCAGTTTTTAACTGCCATTAAGCGACTGGGGTGTTCACGTCGCTGATATTCTTGATGCGCCTGTTCAATAATAAAGGCCTGAATCGCCGCTGCACTTTGTTTGTCTAATACATCATCGAAGCGGGGCATACCGGCCGACGCCATCATGCCTTCGAGCACTACCGCGTTAAAATTGTCATGCCATACTGTTTCAAGATGCCTAAGGTCAGGTATCGCACCATCGCTAACCACGTTGGTGCCATGACAGCGAGAGCAGAATCGACTGTAGGCGATAGCCCCTTGGCTGAGCATACCATCACTTACTTGGGGCATAGCGGGTGGTTTTGGAATGGTTAGTTTTTCTACGGCAGGCAGTGACTCACTGCCTGAAAGTGTAAACGCAAGGATGCGACCATTAACATTGGTCACCTCATGCTGAATACCAATGATTTGGCTCAAACCGCCACCACGTCCAGCAGGAACACTAACGAATTGCTTGCCATCAACGCCGTAGCTAACAGGGCTACCAACAATGCCATTTTGACTGTTGAATCGCCACAGTTCTTGTCCATTGATGGCGTTGTAGGCTTTAAATAGCCCGTCTACGGTGCCTTGAAATACCAGTTCGCCTGCCGTCGAAAGGGTGCCTCCATTGCCTATGGTTTTATGTTCTGCGGTCCAAGCCACTTGCTGTTTAATGGGGTCCCAAGCTAATAAGTAACCTTCAACGAAGGTTTTTAATAGCGTTTGACTTAGGGCCGCATTGTGCATGTCAACACTGGTATCAACACCGGTATTCCAATGCCGTGGCAGTCGTTTGTAATCGGATTCTTGTTTTAATTCACCGCCTATATGCTGGGCAGGAATATACATCAGTCCAGTCATTGGGTTGTATGACATGGGGTGCCAATTATGTGCACCAAGACCTACGGGGTAAATCATTGCTGGTGCGGCGGTATAATCTTGTCCTGCCACTTCGACTGGCCGTCCCGTTTCCATATCATAGTGGCTGGCCCATGTAACTTTTTTAGCGAACGGTTCAGCTGATAAAAGCTCGCCAGTCTCACGATCGAGAATATAAAAGAAGCCTGCCTTAGGTGCTTGCATCAAAACTTTTCTGTCTACACCTTGCCATTTGATGTCAGCCAAGACAATTGATTGTGTGGCAGTATAGTCCCATGTTTCTGCGGGCACTTCTTGGTAATGCCAGACATATTCTCCTGTGTCGGGTTTAAGCGCTAAGATCGAGCAGAGAAATAAGTTGTCACCGCCAAAAGGGCTGCGAATGTTGCGATTATGCGGCGCACCATTACCCACACCAATATAAAGTAGGTCTAACTCTGGGTCATAGGCCATTGAGTCCCAGACCGTTCCACCCGCACCGTGCTCCCACCAGTTACCGGTCCAGGTTTTAGCCGCCAGTTCCATCTGCGGATTTTCAAAGCCATTCGCTGGATTGCCGGGTACCGTATAAAAACGCCATAACATTTCGCCGTCATTTGCGTCATAAGCTGAAACGAAGCCCCTAACGCCATATTCTGAGCCGCCATTGCCGATAATGACCTTGCCTTTAACGACTCGCGGTGCG
>DDED01000033.1 GCA_002336035.1 Cellvibrionales bacterium UBA1963 | reverse complement strand
AATTGATTGGATCGATGCTGCAGGCGATTACATGTGCATTCATGTAAATGGTGAGACACACATAATGCGCAGCACCTTAAATGATCTGCTCGGTCGCCTAGATCAAAATACCTTTAAGCGCATTCATCGCTCTACCGTCGTGAATGTTAATCGAATTCGACAAGTTCAACGACATACGAAGGGTGAGTTTTTTCTACATCTTGATTGTGACCATAGCTTAAAAGCTAGCCGTCACTATAAAGAAGTTATTAAAGACTTTTTGTCAGACACTTAATCATTATTTTCTGCAATGGATTTTTTTTTGGTGATGGAATGAAAATTATATTCTCACTATTTCTTGTATTTTTGATTTCCTCTTTTAACCTTTACTCTCCGCAAGTTGTTGCCAACGATGCGCTTCAGTGGCCACGAATTTTTTCGGCGATCGACGTTGATCCTAACTTAGAGCGCAGAATAGCCAGCTTATTAAGTGAAATGACACTTAAGGAAAAAGTGGGCCAAATCATTCAGCCTGAAATTAAAAATGTTTCGCCTGCTGAGGTTACTAAATATCATCTCGGCTCGGTCCTAAGTGCAGGGGGTTCATACCCCGCGAAGCGTCATAGCGATATTATCACCTGGGTGGCGGCGGCCAATCAATTTTATCAAGCTTCCATTAAGCACCCCAACAAGCGAACGGCCATTCCCATTATTTGGGGTGTCGATGCGGTTCATGGTCATAACAATGTGGTTGGCGCGACGATTTTTCCGCATAACATTGGTTTAGGCGCCACAAGAAATTCAAATCTTATTCGAGCCATTGGCGAGGTCACTGCTCGTGAAGTAAGTGTGACGGGCTTGAATTGGGCGTTTGCGCCCACGGTTGCTGTCGCACGAAACCAACGCTGGGGCAGAACTTACGAAAGCTATTCAGAAAACCCTGAGCTGGTGGCGCAGTTAGCCGGTGCGATGGTGGTCGGTTTGCAAGGCCACCCTAGTCGTGGCGATTTATTTGCCGACGATAAGGTGATTGCCACGGCTAAACATTTTATCGGCGACGGCGGCACAACTAATGGCATTGACCAAGGCGATACGGAACTTGATGAAAAAGCTCTTCGTGACTTACATGTTCAAGGCTATGTGGCGGCTTTAGATGCCGGCGCGCAAACCGTGATGGCCTCGTTTAATAGCTGGAATGGCAATAAATTACATGGCAACCATTACTTACTTACCCATGTGCTCAAAGAGCAGATGGGCTTTGACGGTTTTGTGATCGGTGATTGGAATGGTCATGAGCAAGTTGAGGGGTGTTCTGCCCAAAGTTGTTCTCAGGCAATTAATGCAGGCGTTGATATGATTATGGTCCCTGATGACTGGCGTGCCTTTTATAAAAATACGCTACGGCAAGTCAAAAAGGGGGAAATATCAACAGCGCGTTTAAATGATGCTGTCTCTCGAATACTTCGAGTCAAGTTGCGGGCTGGTTTATTTACTGAAACGGGGAATCCATTAAAGAATGCATTTTCTGGGCGTGCACAAATCATTGGTCATCCTAAGCATCGGGCGATTGCTCGTCAGGCCGTTAGGGAGTCAATTGTGTTACTCAAAAATAACGATTCCTTATTACCGCTTTCACCCACGAGCCGAATTCTTGTTACGGGTGCGGGTGCTGATAATTTAGTTATGCAATCAGGTGGTTGGACCGTGACTTGGCAGGGCGACAACACATCGAACGTTGATTTTCCAGGAGCCACCTCGATTTTACATGGCATAAAATCAGCAATTAGCCACAGCACAGGTGTCGTTGACTACCATTCTCAAGGTGAATACAAGGTTAAGCCAGATGTAGCCATTGTCGTTTTTGGCGAGCAAGCTTATGCAGAGGCTAAAGGCGATATTGAAGACCTATTTTTCAAAACGGATGATTTTAAGATTTTAGAGCGATTATATCGTGATGGTATTCCAACTGTTTCAATCCTGTTGTCAGGCCGCCCCTTATTTGTTACCGAACAGATAAACCGTTCGACGGCTTTTATCGCCGCTTGGTTACCGGGGAGTGAAGGGCAGGGCATTGCTGATGTAATTTTTACGGATGACAGCGCTGGCATAGCTTATGACTTTCAAGGTAAGATTAGCTTTTCGTGGCCGAAATCGGCCGATCAAGCACCCCATAACTTGGGTGATAATAACTATCAGCCCTTATTTCCTTATGGATATGGTTTAAATTACACAGATCAGACCAATTTACCTTGGTTTGTTGAACAATAACTTTCATTAATAAAGCAGGTGAGAATTTAAATTATGTCTGATTCACATTCTATTCAATCTACAAAAGATAACTACGGCTTTGCTTTAGTGTCTCTTACCTCACTCTTTTTTATGTGGGGGCTAATCACCAGTCTAAATGATGTGCTTATCCCGCGTTTGAAAGCGGTTTTTGACCTCAGTTACACTGAGGCAATGATGATTCAGTTTTGTTTTTTCTTTGCTTATTTTGTTGTTTCGCTACCTGCAGGCAGCTTAATTAAACGGATTGGTTATAAATCAGGGGTTGTAGTAGGTCTTATTGTTGCTGGCATTGGTTGCGCATGTTTTTATCCAGCGGCAGCTTACGAGTCGTATAATTATTTTTTAGCCGCTCTATTTGTGCTTGCTGCTGGGATAACGATTCTTCAGGTGGCAGCTAACCCCTATGTAACCGCCTTAGGTAGTCCCGTGACGGCCAGTAGTCGTTTAACAATGACTCAGGCTTTTAACTCCTTAGGCACAACCATTGGACCTTGGTTGGGCGGTATTTTGATATTAACCTCTGCAACTTCAGCGGTTGAGTCATCGGTGACTGACGCCAGCTCAGTGCAAATGCCTTACTTAGTGTTAGCCGCTACATTAATCTTGATGTCTGTGATCTTT
>DDED01000065.1 GCA_002336035.1 Cellvibrionales bacterium UBA1963 | reverse complement strand
TTCACGTTCAGCGCTAAACTTATAGCGTTGTTTTGTTGTAAGCTTTTGCCAATCGGCCAAAATAGGGATATGTGCTGTTGCCAATGCAAGTTTATCGAATACTGCATAGTCTTGCGCCTCGCTCGCGTTAAGCTTTAATGTTTTTACCAAGGCTGAAATACGAATTGATGCCTCTGTCAGCGACACTTGTTCTTGCAACAAGCATTTAATAATAATCTCTATGCTCAACTGATTTTCGAGGCGCCTAGCTTCAGATTTTTTTTGATCTAAAACTTCTTCAATTTTTCTTCGTCGATGCTGGCGCCACAGTTGCTTGAGTAAGTAAACGGCATACGTCAGTAAGATAAAAATAACCAGCAACATGGACACACCAATATAAAATTTCAAATTCACGCCTCATTTAATGTTAATTGACCACTTATTTTACGCTGGGTAGTGTCCCGCGGTTTGCTCCAATTAATAGAGCTTTATGATCTCTGTTTTTCACTCAATGAATAAAAATACGTTTGTTCTTTGTAAAATAATTGCTTCGTATTCCTGTTCAAATGATCGGAATGTGATTCATAATCGACCAACTTGTCTTAATTATGATCATATTAAGCGTAAATCGTATAAAATTAAACCTACACATTACGGTTTTGATGCTATTACTAAATTTTATGCCATGATGTGGACATAGGGCTTTGCATTTTCTTCATGTGGATAACCAATCAATATGAATTAATCGTTACCCGATAATAACTATAAAAACATGAACGGAGTATTTATCATGGAATTTACGATTCATCCGAACCCTCACCTTAAGCAAATTGGTTCGATTAACGACACTAAAATATGCCTAGCAACAACCGCGATCGCACTGTCTGATAATCCTTATGCCAATACTCAATTTTTCACGGATTTTTTAGCCGAACTTTCTAGTGCGGTATCGGCCTATTATTTGGGTTTTGCTGGCGGAGATCCCTCAACGGATTTTTATGGACGCGCCAAACAACACGACATTATTAAAAAGTTATCCGCAATTAAGGCTGTGGTTTTTGATCAATACCAGTTTTATGCTGAACGCACGCACAATAGCCCATCTGAAAAATCCGATTTTTGCTTCATGCTAGAAAAACGTAAAGGAACGCCGATCAATTTAGCTATCTTGTGTATGCACTTGGCCCGAGCACAAGGATGGGAAGCCGAAGGCATTGCAATCCCTGGGCATTTTGTCTGTCGACTAGGGTCTCATGGCGAAAGAATTATTTTTGACCCGTTTAATCGAGCCAAAGCCCTCAATGCATCAGACCTCAGGTCGCTCGTTAAACAAACGTTAGGCGCAACAGCTGAGCTCCAACAAGCGCACTACCGTAGTGTTGAGAACCGCTCAATATTACTCAAGTTACAGAACAATGTTAAATTGCAACAAGAGCATAAGAAAAATTTTCGGGCTGCACTCATTGCGGTCAATACGATGCAGCAAATTGCACCCAAAGAACCACACTTTTTATACGATGCAGGCCTCCTTTATGCGCGTGCTAATCAGGCAAAGACGGCTATTACTGTCTTAAAGCGATACATCCAATCGTCATCATCATCCTGTTACCGTAAAAACAGCGCGAATCACGTATTACGTCTGCTGATGCAGCAGCGGTAATATAAATGCATAACGTTGCCAATATGCTGGATTAGTCGTTATTAAAATTCAATAAATACAGTATAATGCGTTGATAAATCATCACCCAATCCTTTTAGCAAAATGCAGAGTAATAACTATGACCGGTATATACGATTTAAACTTCACACTTGCAGACGGTAGCTCACAGCCAATGGTCGACTACAAAGACAAGGTATTGTTAATCGTCAACACTGCAAGTAAATGTGGTTTTACCCCTCAATTCGAGGGCTTGGAACAACTTAATAAAGACTATATCGACAAAGGTTTAGTAGTGCTTGGTTTTCCGTGTAATCAATTTGGTAAACAAGATCCCGGTAATATGAATGAAATTACCGAATTTTGTCAGCTTAATTATGGTGTTAGCTTCACCATGGCTGAAAAAATCGATGTCAATGGAAGTGACGCTCACCCTCTTTTTAGCCATTTAAAAAACTCCGCTAAAGGCATCCTCGGCTCTGAAGGTATTAAGTGGAATTTCACTAAGTTTTTAATTAATCGCAACGGTGAAGTGATTAAACGATTTGCGCCTACCGTTAAGCCTTCAGATATCGCTAGCGCTATCGAAGCGGCGCTTTAACTATCTCAATTCAGTATGGCAATGCGTGCAACGACTAGGTAAATGAATTAAGCCCTGCTTGCCACGTGGGCTTTTTTTACATACCGGACAACGGTAAAGTTTATCAATATTAAAAATCCAAATAAAAAAAATAAACACAATTGGAATAAACGCCTGCTGATAAACTCCCCATTTTTTTGCCGCCCATAAAGACATCGCAATCGTGATGATCATCACGCCATTTACTGCATAAAATCGTTTCACTTTTTCTGCAAACTGCAGCTTAATTTGTTGGTTATTCATTTTCACTACTTTTTATTAAATATGTGTTTATCAATTGCTTGTTCACTGTTTGCTACCACGCATGCCACCAGTGAATCACCGGTTAAATTAACCGCTGTTCTCAGCATATCAAGTAAGCGATCAACACCAATGATTAGTGCTATGCCTTCAACCGGTAAGCCTACCTGCTGCAAAACTAACGCTAAGGTAATTAATCCAACGCCAGGCACGCCCGCCGTGCCTATCGAGGCCAATGTTGCTGTTAATATCACGGTTAAGTAGCCAACGATACTAATATCTATTTGATACGCTTGGGCGATAAACACCGTCGCTACGCCTTGCATAATCGCTGTGCCGTCCATATTAATGGTCGCCCCTAAAGGCACAGTAAATGCAGCAACAGACTTATTGACTCCCATTTTTTTTTGAACGGTGTCTAAAGTAATTGGCATGGTGGCATTACTTGATGCTGTTGAAAAACCAAACATTAACACCGGTCTTAGATGGCGAAGAAATTGACTCGGGCTAAAGCCGGTGAATAATCGCAATAGCAGGGTATAAATCAAAAAAGCATGAATCATCAGGGCCATCACTACCGTAAAGAAATACGCAAGTAATTGTTGAATAAGATCAAAACCTGTACTGTAAAAAATTTTCGCTAGCAAACAGAAAACCCCATAAGGCGCTAACTGCATTAGCATCATAATCATTTCCATTATCACCGCATTCAATGATTCGAAGCTTTTTAGCACACGCTCACCAAACTGTTTAGATCGTGAAATAGCTATGCCAAATAAAATAGCAAACACGATCACCTGCAGCATATTGCCCTCAGCCATCGCTTTAACTGGATTATCTGGGAATATATTAACCAGTACATCTTTCAATGGCGGGGCCGATGCCGCTTGGTAAGCACTATCTGTCGCTGCTTGAACATTAAACAGGCCTTGTTTGCCCGGTTCCAATACTAAGGCGAGGCTCAAAGCAATACTAATAGCGATCGCTGTAGTGAATAAGTACAGTCCAATTGTCTTACCTGCCATCGCCCCCATGTTGCCATGCCCCCCTAAACTGGCGGCGC
>DDED01000166.1 GCA_002336035.1 Cellvibrionales bacterium UBA1963 | reverse complement strand
GCATGCCCGGCTATCACCACCTGCCCCGGCGAGTTATAATTGACCGCTTGCACGATCTGAGTGCCACTGCATGACTCACAGACGGCTTCAACTTTTTCATCAGCCAATCCGATAATCGCTGCCATTGCTCCGACACCAACAGGGACGGCTGATTGCATAAAAGCACCTCGCTGGCGAACTAATTCTACCGCGTCCTCGAACGCCAATACACCTGCGCACACTAAGGCACTGAACTCACCCAAGCTATGGCCTGCCATTAATCCTGGCTTAGCACCCCCAGCAGATAACCATGCTCGCCACAGTGCAATGCTAGCTGTCAATAATAACGGCTGTGTGGTTTCAGTAAGATTGAGCGCCTCTTGGGAGCCTTGCTGAGAAAGCGCCCATAAGTCATAGTGTAAGACTTTGGACGCTTGGGCAAACGTCTGCTTAATTTCAGGGAATTGTTCGGCAACGCCAGAAAGCATACCTACTTTTTGAGACCCTTGCCCAGGAAATACAAATGCAGTCTTATTGGAATTCATCACGCTCCTTTTATTCAGTACAACGGGGTTATTTCAGTTGCCGAATCATCTTTTCTGTTAACTCGCCTTGCTCAAGCATGATGGCTTTTTCAATCGCCGCCTGAAATCCTATCGCATCGCTGCCACCATGACTTTTTACCACTGTCCGCTTTAACCCCAATAATACGGCACCATTAAACGCTGATGCTTGCATAACTTGAAGTAAACGGTCTGATCGTTGCTCACTTTCACTTAACGGCAATTGATCTTTAGAAGACGATTGGTGAATAAAACGACGGATATATTCGGCAGTGCCTTCACAGGCTTTTAACGCGATATTGCCAGAGAAACCGTCACAAATGACCACATCACAATCATCCATCAGTAATTGATTGGCTTCAATTAGGCCAACAAAATTCATCGAGTGGTCGGCACTGCACAATGCCACTGCCTCGGTTACAGTTTGATTACCTTTACCTGACTCAATACCAATACTTAAGGCCCGCACTCTCGGCTTTAGCTCACTTCGCGTAGACTGAAAATGATTACTCTTCACTAAAGCGCAGCCCATGCGAGCAAACTGGTGCAATTGATCAGCGGTACAATCAACATTTGCTCCGACATCAAGCAAATACGTGGGGTGGTCAAGGTTAGGAAGTTGGGCACAAATTGCAACGGACCTTACCCCGTCAAGAACTCCGCAACTGTGTCGCGCTAAGGCCACTAAGGCACCGGTATTGCCACTACTGACGCAAGCGTCAACCTCTTCAACGGCTAGCGCCCTTAATGCCAGTAACATTGAGGATTCACGCCGCTCTCGCAATACAGATGATGGTTTGTCAGCCATATTGATCTGTGCTTCGGCATGGCGAACGCATAATCTTTCCCTCAAGGAAGGATCTGCAAGCATCAGATCGGCGGTATGGAGCGCATTATTGATGGCCTCTTCAGGCCCGAATAGCTGAATTTGAGCAATACGTGGATGGGCCTTCAAAATCGACAATGAGGCCGGGATCGTCGCAGCTAAACCGCAATCTCCCCCCATGGCATCAATGGCTATTTTCATCGGCTTTAGCAATGACAGTAATGAATAAAAAAGTTTCGCTTAAACCAACTCAACTGGCAGATAGGCTGCAAAACGTCGATAAGGCAAATGATGATAAACGAAAAACAAGCGCAACTGATTTAATCATCGAGCCCTGTTTCAACGACTTTTTTACCTCGATAGAACCCTTCGTTAGTCACGTGATGACGACGATGTTTCTCACCACTGGTTTCGTCAACTGATAAAACGCCCTTTACAAGACTGTCGTGAGAGCGACGCTGTCCTCGTCGAGAACGGGTTACTTTACTCTTTTGAACTGCCATTTCGCTTACTCCTGACCGTCTTCGGTCGTTAATGTTTTTAACACAGCAAAGGGATTGTTTAACCCAACTGCCGCGCGTCGTTCAATACCTTGCTGATCCGCTGAACTGGTTTTATCAGTCAATTGCGAAACGTCATCGATCTGTTTATCTCTCGCCACCTTCGGATGCAATGCAACCGCAGGCAAGCTTAATAAAATTTCTTCTTCAAGCATACCGTCGATATGCAGTAGACCTTCGTCTAACACAATAGGTTCATGCGAACGAATACAATTACGCGCCTCTTCATCGTGCGCGACCACTGTGAGTGTTGTCGCTATGTTAAGCGGCACTGTTACAGATTCCAAGCAACGTTGGCATGCTAAAGCAACAGCCCCTTCAATACTGACCCCAATAATCATTTTATTGGACTCGTCCATACCGAAATGCAAGTCGGCTGTGATACCCTGAGCAATTTGCTGCACAGCCTCAGTCACTCTCGGCAAGCGAACATCTGACACAAACCCACTCAGATGAGCCCCACTTTCGACGAGTTTTCTCACGGTGACTTGCTGTGGGAGCTGTTGATTAGGCATAATCGGCGCATTCTATAGGCTTTACAGGCCGTCCGTCAATTTGATTTTACTGGATTATTGGCATAAAAACAGCAGACATGGGCTAAATCGTACCGAATTAGCCCACAAAGACCTCATCAATAAGAAAATAGCCGTTTTAGGGAGACATAATGCGCGTTATATTGGCTTCAAGCTCACCGTATCGAGCAGAACTGTTAAAACGAATCATCACAAACTTTAGTTGCGATTCACCCGCTATCGATGAAACAGCGCTTGCCAATGAGAGCGGGCGTCAACTCGTCATGAGACTGGCAATTGAAAAAACCAATACGGTCGCCAACCGCTCACCAAACTCACTGGTGATTGGTTGTGACCAGGTCGCCTGCTTAGCCGTTGACAGCTCGGCGGAGGTTCAGCTCGGCAAACCAGGCTCACTAGCGATCGCGGAGCAACATTTGGCGCAATGCAGCGGGAAAACCGTCAACTACATCACCGCGTGCTGCCTCATAAACACTAAAACAGGAGACAAACAGACGTTTAGTGATGAATACTTACTTCATTTCCGCTCACTCAACCCGCGCCAAATTACTCGTTATCTTAGCTTAGAAAAGCCGTTTGACTGCGCTGGTGCTATTAAATCGGAAGGATTGGGCGTGACCTTGATCAATCGACATGAAGGCAATGACCCGACCAGCCTAGTGGGCCTGCCCCTAATTAAGCTCAGTCAAGCACTTGAAAAGGCAGGCTATGACCTACTAGAAAACTATACTCTACTCTAAAGCCTTCTTTACCTATCTTTACACGGTTAAGCACCACATTAACGTTGAAACCCTGATAATTAACTCATACGGTTTTTTATGACTCCAGCATAAATAAACCTTTTGAGCAGTCCCTTTCAATCGTGCATTAAATGTTCGTTCATCCAGGTAAAAACTCCACACAGACTTAGACTCGCCTCGGCGGGTTTTTTTTTGATGCGCGTTTCATCAACTTAACTACAACGATGATCCTCAGGCAAGCTATAATAAAAACGTTATCGAGTAACGAGCAAGAGTTATTGACCTTTAATTGACGAACCCATAGGAAAAATCATGACTCACAACATCCTTATTATTGATGACGACATTGAACTTTGTGAATTATTAAGTGAATACTTAAGCCACGAAAATCTCAATATCACTGTGATTCATGACGGTTTAGAAGCTATTAAGCTTCTGCAGAACCAACACCAAGAGAAAAAAGCGTTTGACGCTATCGTATTAGACTTTATGTTACCAGGCCTACAGGGCTTGGATATATTGCAACGTTTAAGGCATTTTTCATCAACCCCAGTTCTCATGTTAACGGCACGAGGAGATGACATTGACCGTATTGTCGGGCTTGAATCCGGCGCCGATGATTATTTGCCCAAGCCCTGCAACCCAAGAGAACTGCTCGCTAGACTTAGGGCCATTTTACGACGAACCGAAACCACCATGACGAAAAAAAAGGCAGTCTTGGTTTTTGAGCTTCATGACATACGGCTCGACAGCGGCAATCGTCAGGTAAGCGTCGGCAATAACCTCTTAACACTGACCAGTGCCGAGTTTAATACCTTGCATGCACTTATGGAGCGCGCGGGGCAAGTGGTCACTAAAGAGCAACTAACTGAAATTGCATTGAATAGAAAGCACACTCGCTATGATCGTAGTATTGATGTTCATATCAGTAGCATTCGGAAAAAAATCAGTGCCTACCGAGAGAATCTAGAATTGATTAAAACGGTCCGTGGTTCCGGCTATATTTTTATCAATGACAAGAGCGTATAGACCGATGACAGAACGATTAAAACTCGCCCCTCACTCGCTTCATTTTTTTCTCCAAAAAGCAATCAATGTGGACGTGGGAACCAATTAATATGATTAGTTTGTATTGGAAAATATTTATCGGCTTTTGGTTTTCTAGTTTAATTCTAGGTGTCGGGGGTGTTTATTTAAGCCATCGTCTGAGCCTCCAAAGCCCCAGCGACCTGCAAGGCTTAACGCCCATTAAAATCATTGATCGCTCGGTGTTCATTGCTCGTCGACTGCCAGATGAGATTGACGCTTGGCAACGTCAATTGGCTGAAAACGACATCAATTTATTTGTCGTTTATACCGGGAAAAGCCCCTTGAGCAGGCCCCTTTTCAGCACCGAAATACAGGCATTATTTACCGCATTAACCAATACCCACTACAGCAGCAAATCGAGTTTTAGCCGATTAAGAATTGGTCGCAAGGAACGCTCTATTAATGGCCAAGAAATCCAATTCGTACTCGATATGCCAAGCCCCAATCTCTTTAAAGCGCGTGAATTAATTAGCAGTGTTGGCACTCAATTGGTGCTCGGATTATTAGCCAGCGCTTTGATTTGTTATGTTCTGGCTCGCTATTTAACCCGAAATATCGAACGGTTGAGCGTGGCCGCAAGAGCACTTGCAAAAGGAGATTTAACTGCCCGAGCCCATCTTACTCATTTAAGTAAAAATGATGAATTATCAAACCTAGGGCATGATTTTAATCAGATGGCTTCGACACTTGAAGCCAGCAAGAAAAGTCAAAATCGATTGGTGAGAGACATTTCGCATGAATTACGCTCACCGTTAGCACGCTTGCAAATTGCTTTAGAAATCGCCCGTCAAAAAGTCAACAGTGTCCAGTTAGATCGAATTGAGCGGGAGTCGCAACGACTTAACGAATTAATAAGTCAGCTATTAACCATGCCCGATGACGGTGCCCCGTTAAATGACACGGTCGACCTTGTTGAACTGATAGACTCAATCATTGAAGACGGCACTATTGAAGCGGAAGTAAAAGGCGTAACGTTGTTGCTTAAATCTGATTACAAAGAAGCCCTAGTGACTGCAGCCGTAGAGCAACTGCACAGTGCATTTGAAAATATTATTCGTAATGCTATTCACTATACTCGCAATAACACCAAGGTAACTATCAGCATTACCCCTCATCTGAAAAATAACTCGGCCGTAGATGTTCGCATTATTGATCAGGGAGACGGTGTGCCAGAAAACGAAATAGACCACATTTTCGAACCGTTTTATCGGGTTGATCGTGCGCGCAATCGAGACACGGGCGGCTACGGCATTGGACTCGCGATTGTTCAACGGGTAATGGCTAGGCACTCAGGAAAAGTGAATGCCAGCAATACCCGTGAAGGACTTTGCATTGGCGTAGTATTACCCCTGTCAAAAGACCATTAACTAACGAAGTTGCGGCGCCACGATGGCACTAATGCCTAAGGCAAAATTTGCGCCAATACGCTTGGCAAATTGCTCAAAAGGGTTCGGCTCAACAGTGTAATCTATTACATCCTCAACCCCTATCACCTCACGAGCCACAAACCCGGCACTGCCAAGACCATCAATTAGGCCCTTTTCTAAAGCGCCCTCGCCGGTCCATATTAACCCAGAGAAAATCGCCGGATCATCTATCAAGCGCCCACCTCTGCCTCGTTTTACCACTTCAATAAACTGTGCATGAGTATCCGCTAAAACTGACTGCCAAAACGTCACGTCTTGCTCTTTTTGAGCACTAAATGCATCTAAAAAGGCCTTGCTTTCGCCCGCGCTGTAAAGGCGTCGTTCAATGCCAATTTTCTCGATGAGCTTGTCGAAACCAAAACCCGCACTAATCACACCGATAGAGCCAACGAGACTGGCCTTATCGGCATAAATTTCGTCAGCTGCAGCCGCCACATAATAACCGCCAGAAGCACCAAGATCGGCAATCACTGCATACAATTTTTTATCGGGATGAAGCGCTTTTAAGCGATAAATCTCATCATTGATATAGCCTGATTGGACTGGGCTGCCACCGGGTGAGTTAATCGATAAAATAACCGCTTTTGAGTTCGTATCGGCAAACGCATCGCGCAAACCAGCGACGACCGTATTAGCATTAGCAGGCGAATCAGCAGCAATGATGCCATTAAGCGAGACCAATGCGACATGTTCGTCATAAACGGGGCCTAAACTGCCTTCAGTGGGCAAAAGAGACGCTATAATCACGAACAAGTAAAGGAAGGTTAATAATTTAAAGAAAATACCCCAGCGGCGAGCTTTACGCTGCTCAGTTACCGAAGCGGTCGCAACTTTTTCTAAAATTTGCCACTCTTGTTTAGTGGGCGACGCTGAATTACTTTCACGGTCATTGGATGACGTAGTTTCAAACACCTGGAATATCTCCTTGTAAACACTACTATAAATACGAGCAATCGACGATTAAGGTTCAACAACCGTGATTAGCTATTCTTATGCTCTGCCTCCCAAGACAGTAACTGATCAAAACCACTGAGTATGTTAACGGGCGCATACGCTGACAAACATTCAATACTGTGCATACCCCAATCAACACCTATACTGATCATGCCCATACGCTGAGCCATTTCAAGATCGTAACTAGTATCGCCAATCATCACCGCCTCAGCAAGCGGCGTATGAGTTTCACTTAGAAGTTGCTGCAGCATCATTGGATTCGGTTTAGACGCCGTTTTATCTGCAGTTCGTGAAGCATCAAACATCATTTTAAGGCCGTCAGCCACCAGTAGTCGGTCAAGACCTTTACGACTCTTACCTGTGGCAACGGCCAATAAGTGGCCTCTTGACTTTAACTCAGATAAGGTTTCAAGGGCCGATGGGAAAAAACGTGTTGCACCGTGCTTGTCTTTTAATCGAGCATAATGGGCTGAATAATGCTCTGCAAATCGCTGATAATCGACAAATGTTCGAGCGGGGTATAAAGCTTGCGCAGTTTGTTGTAATCCGAGACCAATCATGTCGGCACACTGTCGATCAGTTCTTGCAGGCCAATGTAAACTATCAATGGCAGCCTGCATCGACTCAACAATCTGCTCGCGACTATCGGCTAATGTCCCATCCCAATCAAAAATAAATAACACGGTTATTTTCTCATGATCACCATGAGCCTCTAAAAAGCAAAAACGACCCTACAATCTGGACAATAACCTCTGCCATTGATCAGGGAGATCGCATTCTACCTGCAATTGTCCGTCACCGTAAGCAATATCAATAGCCATCGCATGTAAAAACAAACCTTTAAAGCTTTGTTGCGCCAAGGCTTGGTTAGTTTCTTGCAGGCCATATTTCTTGTCGCCACAAAGAGGATGGCCAGCAACTTTGGCATGAACACGAATCTGGTGGGTCCGACCCGTGATTGGCATCGCTTTGACTAAACTGTAGTTGTCAAAATGCTCAATTAATTGAAACCGGGTCTCAGAAGGTTTGCCGTCTGCTGCCGCAACAACGATGCGCTCACCTGATTGGAGAACATTTTTTCTTAAAGGCGCATTGATCACATCCAAGCCTGCGGGCCAACGGCCGTTAGCTAAAGCCATATAAGTCTTCTTAGCCTGCTTGTCACGTAATGAAGCGTGACAAGCCAATAAAGCTGATCGTTTTTTGGCTACCACCAGACAGCCAGACGTATCTCGGTCCAGTCGATGCACTAATTCTAAAAATTTACATTCTGAACGGATCTGGCGTAAAGCTTCTATCAGGCCAAGTGCCAGCCCACTGCCACCGTGCACTGCCAGACCGGGCGGTTTATTAATGACCAATAATTGCTCATCTTCGAACAGCACTGAGTCGTTCAATAAACGCTCAAACTGCGGCGAAACGCCGGGAATAATGGGTTTTGGTGTGATTTTAACGGGAGGAATTCTTACGACATCTCCTTCGATTAGCCGATAACTTTGCTTAACTCTCCCTTTATTTACGCGAACCTCGCCCTTCCTAAGTATGCGATAAAGACGGGAACGCGGTAGATTACGCAACCGAGCCATCAAAAAGTTATCTAGCCTTTGCCCTGCATGATCGGCATCAACGGTTACCATTTCAACGCTTTTTTTCAGTATTTCGATCAAGAAACATACCCCTCGAATAAAATGAATCGGCTCAAAAAGCAATTCGACAATAAAATAATAGGTAATTGAGGTACTTAAAGGATAATGTTAACATAGAACTTGATACGGTAAGCGAGTCTGATATTAATCCATTGTACTTACCCATTCATAAAGCCTTTTGGTCGAATGTAACTCCGTGCAAAGACGTGCCGTATAGCATGACAAAAAACAGAGGCTGCCGTGTTATGATGCCGGCATAATTTTCTGGTTAGGCTATAATTCCTTTTAGCTACGATTGGCTAAGTTGAGCATTTGGATTTGGCCAACGGCACTGAAGGAACCATGAAGAGAGAAACGTGCATCGATGCACTGTTGTAATACAACTCTTTCGTGGTCAGTGATAATAATTCGAAAACTGCCATCTTGGGGTATAAACCACTTAGCGGCATTTTCAAAGGTGTTGCTTGGTGCGTGTTCATTCGACACCAGCGAGACCACGGTTCCACTACTGGCAGAAGCCAACACGAACCAAAAAAGACCTCTCGATTCATGGCACGACTCATTGATACCTTCACTTAAGTGTGAGAATTCATTTGTCAACGGGAGCAGAAAACATACCTTACTTGTTAGTTTTCAACAGGTTTAGGATTTAAACGCAACATTAACAAATTTAGTAGTACACAGTGAAAACCTTTTAGACGTGAACTCAAGAACAGATTCCTGTCTAAGCACATCGATAGCAATAAGCTACCGACGTTAGCCAACCAGCCAACATGCTGGTTGCCAAAAAAAACGGAGAGTGCGAATCACGCCAACGTTTATAACGACGTGCCGAAGTTGACACTGAGTAATTGAAGATCATCAGTTATCGGTTTAAGCAACGCCCATTAAAGTAGCGCTGTTTGATGTTTAGTAAGACATGAATATTTTTTTCATGCAACAGTAACCGTTAACCGCAATGCACTGCATTGCTAACAGAACAACAGGTTTGCCAGCTGAAGATTCCTCTTTCACCTGGCAACTAATGATGGCAAGCCGAGCTAAATCGGGGCAGCACAAACACCCGATGACTGGCTTAATGGGACATAAATACCCTATAACCTTGCCAAAAGCCGTCTTTGATGGCCGCGTTCAGGTAAGAGTCACATGATTTCTATGTGATTCCTTCCTCTGCATTAGTCTCTTGCTCGTCGTCTGCTATGGATTCCTCTTCTATTTCTCATTGTCAACACCGTCATTAGTTGGCTTCCACTCTCTTACGATGCTCACAATACTGTGATAAGCATCTTTGGCATGGCTAGATATCACTGGCGAATAGTCGCACGTGCTGCCTATATGAATAAGAGAGACAATTATGAAACGCATGCTTATCAACGCGACGCAACCCGAAGAACTTCGTGTCGCCATGGTCGATGGACAAAAACTTTATGACCTCGACATTGAAAATAGAACCCGGGTGCAAAAGAAAGCCAGTATTTATAAAGGTAAAATCACTCGAGTAGAGCCAAGCTTAGAAGCTGCTTTTGTTGACTACGGTG
>DDED01000217.1:4208-8459 GCA_002336035.1 Cellvibrionales bacterium UBA1963 | reverse complement strand
TAAATGTCATGTTCCTGTCACATAGACGTTTTAACATAACCACTGTAATACTGATGTCAGTATTATTTATTTACTTAATTCATTCAACAAGTACCTATGGAGACAACCATGCGCAAAAATGCTCTACTTGCGGCCCTCATCACTCTCAGTGCAGCGTCAAATGCTACAGCGGTTCAAGTTTATGGCAAGGCGAATGTCAGCCTCAACCATACCGATGCCAGCAATTCTGATACACTTAAACTCAATAGTAATGCCTCTCGAATCGGCGTGAAAGGCAGCTATGAGGTGAGCGAAGGCCTCAAAGCCATTTATAAGTTTGAATACGAAACGTTTATCGATGATGGTGATGACGGCACTGGAGACGAATTTAAACAACGGAACATCTACGCAGGCTTTCAAGGTGGCTTGGGTACAATTATCGCGGGCATGCACGACACGCCAACTAAGTTAGCGCAAGGTAAAATTGACCTATTCAATGATTTACCGAATGCTGATATGAAGAACCTGATTCAAGGTGAAAACCGCGTAAAAAATGTCGTGATGTACAGTACGCCAAAAACCCATGGTCTAAAAGCTACCGTCGCCTTTGTTCCCGGTGACGACACAGGTGGCGACGAAGACGGCATTTCTTCTGCAATTAGCTACCAGTCGGGTGACCTGTCGGTTACTCTAGCCTATGACGACGGTACGGCCATCGACTCTTCAGTCGAGACTTTGACTCGCCTAGTCGCAGAGTACAAGGTGGGCAATGCGAAATTTGGCGCTTTGTTTCAACAAGCCGATGAAGGATTAAGTGATGAAGACGGCTACATTATTAGCAGCAGTTACAAGCTCGCTAATGGCGTTATTTTAAAGGGTCAGTACGGCGAGTCGGATAATGAGACGACTGAAAAAACACAAATAGCCATCGGCGCAGATTATAAGCTGAATAAGACGTCAAAACTATTTGCTTACTACAGTGATATCGAAACAGAAACAAGCACTAGTCATAGCGTATCAACCTATGCGGTTGGCTACGAAATTAAGTTTTAATTGACTTGAGCTAAAACGGGTTTAAGGGCAGTCCTTCCTTAGGCCCATTTTTTTTTAATTGTATTTAAAAGGCAATGCCGATGCGCGAATTTTGGTACCGATTTTTCTCCCTTTCTTGGTTTCAATCACTAGCGACTTTCCTCTTATTTATCAGCTTGTTTACATCAGTAGCTGTTCAAGCCGATACCGATGATGCGGACTCATTAGATTTTGAATCTTTCCACAGCAAGGACACGAGCATTTGGCCCATAAAAAGCGACAATGAGAAACGTTTAGCGACAAAAATGCAGCGTGTGACCGTGTCAATTGAGCATGACTCAGCAGAAGGTTTGATGACAGCGGTTTACAAATTACATAATAAAATGAATGCGCTTTGCCGACATGATTGGATCAAGATGCAAGAACGTCAGCAACGATTGCAGCAAGAAAAACAGTTAAGCTTCGATTTTTACTGCAGCGAATAAAACAAGTGGTAATTTATCGTTATCTCTACGGCTTTTGCCATTTGCTTAAAGCCTACATGTCTAACATCGTCACCTTTAATTCAGTCTATAACGTGCTCTGCAATATTTCTTGCATGACCACCGACACGCTCTAATGCTGGTAGTGACCACACGATGCCCATGACGCGCGAAGTGGTTGTCCCACTAGCCATGCAGATGCGTGTACTTATTAACGTAGCCTGTAAAAAACCACTCTTTAAGGGGTTGTTATTTAGACAGTGATAGTTGTCAGGCTTCAAATCTTTAAAAACAGGTGTAGGCTCACAGCTCGTTGGAGCAAAGGGGATTTTTTTCGCTAAAAAAATTTTAGCCTTTTCGTCTTGAAACGCTTGACACAATAAATCATACGCTTTTAAATGCGCATCAAGTAGAGGCACCTTATCACTTGAGATAATAGAGAAGATAAATGCATTAACGGCCTACAATATGGCAAGCTGCATTGAGAGTATACTTCGGATTGAAATTGATCGCAGTTACTGCTCTGAGTGAAATCTCAGTGATGGCCTTTCTACACTAGTGAGCATTGAAGAATGCAAAGATCAACGTTTTTTAACTCAAGAGATATTCATTATGGCGGGCAATCCATTTACCAATTTATTTGGTCAATCCCCTATCAGACCTATACAAACTCATATGGAGCATGTTCATCAATGCGCTAAAAAACTAATCCCTTTTTTGAATGCAACGTTAAACAATGACTGGGATAAAGCCAACGAAATACGCAAAACGGTTTTGACCCTAGAAAATGAAGCCGACGACCTAAAAAAAGCGTTACGCTTGAACCTTCCTAAGAATTTATTGATGCCGGTCGACCGCTCTGACATGCTCGATTTAGTCAATCGTCAAGATAAAATTGCAAATTGCACCAAAGATATAACTGGCATTATGCTGGGCAGAAAGATACGCATACCTTCTAACTTAGCGTCAATTTTTATTGATTACGCTACCACTGCAATCACTACATCTGAGCAGGCATTAAAAGCCATAAGAGAAATGGACGAGTTGCTTTCAACCGGTTTTAGAGGCCGAGAATTGATCTTAGTAGAGGGATTAATCGAAGAACTTGACCGTCTTGAAAACTTAAATGACGCGTTACAGATAGACGTACGCGCACAGTTATTTGAACAAGAATCTGAATTGCCTCCCGTTGAAGTGATGTTTTTATACCGCATTATTGATGGCATAGGAGAGCTAGCTGATCATGCTCAAAAGGTTGGTTCACGAATGCAGCTATTAATTTCACGGTAATTGTTAATTACATACCAAGACCATTATTAGAAAACTACAGGTGATTTGTCATGGATATCATTGCTCAATACGGCCATATTTTACTTATACTTACTTGTTGTTTTGGCTTATTTATGGCTTGGGGTGTCGGCGCTAATGATGTTGCAAACGCAATGGGCACCTCTGTTGGCTCAAAAGCGATAACCGTTAAGCAGGCTATTTTAATAGCCATGATCTTTGAGTTTGCAGGCGCTTACCTTGCTGGCGGTGAAGTAACATCAACTATCAGAAAAGGTATTATTGACCCCGGCATATTGGCCGGAAATCCAGAACTGTTGGTTTATGGAATGATGTCGGCGTTATTAGCAGCTGGTACTTGGCTGCTAATAGCCAGCATGTATGGCTGGCCTGTTTCCACCACTCATTCAATCGTGGGAGCCATTGTCGGATTTGCAGCAGTGGGAATTGGTATGGATGCTGTTAACTGGGCCAAGGTCGGTAAAATCGTGGCTTCTTGGGTTGTTTCACCCGTCTTGGCCGGCACAATATCATTTGGTTTGTTCATGAGCGTACAGCGCTTGATACTTGACACCAAGGACCCCTTTCTTAATGCAAAAAAATATGTTCCCTATTATATGTTTGCAGTAGGGTTTATGATCGCGATGGTCACTGTTTTGAAAGGCTTAAAGCACGTAGGCATAGAATTCGACTTTGGTTTTGGCTCAAAATTTACTAATGCTTTGCCCGTAGCTACTGGTGTGGGCGTTTTTGTAGCGATTATCGGCAAATACTTCTTATCTAAAATTAAAGATGACGATGTGGGTCCTAGCGAAAACCGCTTTGTTAATGTAGAAAAACTATTCGCAGTATTAATGGTATTTACTGCGTGTGCAATGGCATTTGCACACGGTTCAAATGATGTAGCAAATGCGGTAGGGCCTATTGCTGCCGTTGTAGGTGTTATTAATAGTGGTGGCGAAGTTCTATCTAAATCGGTCATGCCTCCATGGATATTACTACTGGGTGGTGCAGGTATTGTTTTAGGTCTAGCGACTTACGGCTTTAAAGTTATGGCAACCATCGGTAAGAAAATTACGGAGTTAACGCCAAGCCGCGGCTTTGCTGCCGAGTTAGCTGCCGCGACAACGGTAGTATTTGCTTCAGCAACGGGCTTACCGATATCGACGACTCATACATTAGTCGGTGCAGTACTGGGCGTAGGCTTGGCTCGAGGCATAGGCGCGCTTAATTTACGCGTTGTGGGTACAATATTCATGTCTTGGATAATCACATTGCCTGCAGGAGCCGGCTTAGCTGTGTTGTTCTTCTTCTTCTTTAAAGGTGTGTTTAGTTAGCTAGCTGTTCATCTAACATTTTATTTAATTGTTTATCTAAGCTGCGGACTAAATTCTGCCCACAGCCAAAAACGCCATAAAGCATAATAGCTTTATGGCGTTTTTTTATATGTCTAAAGAACGAATAAAGAGCG
>DDED01000217.1:0-3858 GCA_002336035.1 Cellvibrionales bacterium UBA1963 | reverse complement strand
AACGAATAAAGAGCGGGCAAATAACGCGAGAAAAAGAAAAGATTAACTAACAAGAAACCGAATAAATATAAAGCCTATTGTTGAGCCATAAACAAAACCCGTTACCGATTATTTATTGTGAACGGTTTTTGCCATTTGCTTTAATCCAACATGACGAACGTCATCACCTTTTACTCAATAAATAACATGCTCAGCAATATGACACTAATGTGACAAGGCAGCAATTAAACTGCCAAGCGGGTAAGAAGCTTACCCGCAGGAGGGAATGTATCGTATGTAAATGTCTGTAGATGAACGTCTATAGATGAAACGTGTGTAGATCTAACCTTTATATTCTAAGATTTTAAGCGTATTGGTTGAGCCGCCTTTGCCGTGCAGGTCACCACAGGTAATAGCGACCCTTTCACCGGGTTGAAGTGCGCCCCGCTCCACAATTAATGACATCGCTTTTGACCACAAATCTTCTTCTTCACCGGCCATCACATCACAATATATAGGAATAACGCCTCGATAGAGAGCCATACGTCGACAGGTTGGCAAATGGGGTGAAATGCCAAAAATCGGCAATGTTGAACTCAGCCTTGAAGTTAAAAGTGGCGTAACGCCCGACTCAGTGAGACAAATGATGGCGGTTACGTTGCTAACATGATTCGCCGCATACATTGCCGACATTGCCAGCGTTTCATTGATTTCATCAAAAACACGATCGACTCGATAACTGGACTGTTTCATCATCGGGTGTTTTTCGGCACCCAGCGCTGTTTCCGCCATCGCTTGAACCACTTTTGCTGGAAACTTGCCTGAAGCTGTTTCGCCAGAGAGCATGACAGCATCGGTGCCATCGAGCACCGCGTTGGCAACATCAAACACCTCTGCTCGTGTTGGTACTGGATTATTAATCATCGACTCCATCATCTGAGTCGCGGTTATGACAGGCTTGTTAGCTTGCCGAGATAAGCGGATGATGCGTTTTTGTATACCAATAAGCTGTGCATCACCTATTTCGACGCCTAAATCACCACGGGCCACCATAACGCCATCAGCCGCATCAATTAATTCTTTTACTTTTTCTTCGGTCTCAACCGCTTCAGCCCGCTCAATTTTAGCAATAATTTTAATTGTTGAAGACGCCGTTCTTAGAGCATCTTTAACAGGTAATAAATCATCACCACAGCAAGGAAAAGAAACCGCAACATACTCAAGATCGAGATCGATAATAACTTGAAGGTCTTCTAAATCTTTAGGTGTGATAGCATCCGCTGACAAGCCGCCACCTAAACGGTTAAGGCCTTTTCTTGATTTTAATCTCCCTGCTTGAATAACCTCACAGACAACTTCCTCGCCGCTGACTGATAACACCTGCAAACGAATAAGGCCGTCATCCAGTAACAGCGTATCGTTTGTCAAAACTGAAAGCGGTAAATCTGGATACGCAACGTGGATACGGCCCTTAGTACTGTCAGCCGTTGAGATATTTGTAGTTAACGTTAATATCTGCGAGTTAACCAGTTCTAGGCTATCCGTTTGCAACTCCCCAATTCTGATTTTTGGTCCCTGCAAATCCCCCAAAATACCCACGTGTCGATTGTGTTTTCTCGACAATACGCGAACTGTCTCTGCATTTTTACGGTGTTGCTTATGGGTGCCATGTGAAAAATTAAGCCTAAAGACGTTTACTCCGCTAGTGATTAAATCACTGATCACCTCTTCACTGCTTGAGGCTGGGCCGAGAGTGGCTACAATTTTGGTTCTTCGTTTACGAATATCAGTAGGTGTCATAGGATTTTAGGTGTCTTCAACAATTAAGGGAGCGATTGATTAAATGGTAAGTCGCATTTAAAAATGCGACATTCAATATTATTGTCTAATTTAAAGGCGCATAGACTTTCTTTAGCAGTGATACAATGTGCGCTTGGTCGCCGCTAAGTGCCTCGATAGAAGGGACTAATGCGCTCGACCCAACACAGGCCACTTGCGGGACAGCTAAATAATCTTGGTAGTTGTGTAAACCAATGCCTCCTGTCGGACAAAACCACATGTCTCCAAGAGGAGCAGAAAGGCTTTTTAGTAACTTTACACCACCGGCCGCCTCTGCAGGAAAAAATTTAACTGCTAAAAGACCCAATTTATGGGCTAGCATCAGTTCACTGGCGGTGGATACGCCCGGATAATAAGGAATCTCTAACTGCTGGGCGAGTTCTACGAGCTCAGTATCTAAACCTGGGCTAATCGCAAAACTGACGCCCATGTCGTGAGCCCGACGTAATTGATCTGTCGTTAAAATCGTTCCAACCCCTATGAGCTTATCAGGCATATGATTCAGGCAGATTTGAAGGGATTGCCAGGCGTCTGATCGGCGTAATGTTACCTCCACACTTGGCACATTGGTTTGCTGAAAGAGCTCTGAGCAAGCCAAAGCATGAGAAGAATTCTCAAAATTAGCGACGGGAATAATCGGACCTGCCGATATCAACAACGAGGAAGCATTAGGGGCGGTTGGATGATCTAGCATGATTGAACCTTATTAGTAGAGAAGAAAATGCCAATTGTTAGATGGTATTATTAACCGTGAATAAAAATGTAATTCTATTACAGAATGGCCATCTTTTGCATATAATGATTGCAGGAACAATTTACGCAAATGAATTCAGCTAAAGACTAATTATGATACAACAGACTCGTTAATACGCGGTTTTCGCCCATATAAGCAATGACACATTTGGTGAGAACTTGCTATTCAAATACGGGTGTTAGCGTGTTCTACCCACTTTTAGCACAGAAAACCACTTATCTTATTTAATAGTAATTGGAAAAAATATGACATCGAAGATTGAAAAAAAGGTCAATTCAACCATTGTCATCGTTGGCGCTAGTGGCGACTTAGCCCTACGTAAATTACTCCCTGCTCTATACAACCTCGAAAAAAGGGGCTTACTCAATAGTGTCAAGAAAGTGATAGGGACTGGCAGAGCAGAACTGAGTACCCAAGAGTTTATTGACTTAGTTAGCAACAAATATGCTGAATTTGTTAACCAAGGTAAATCCAACATCGCGCAATGCGATGATTGGAAAAAATTTATAAGTAAGGTCGACTACTGCAAGCTTCCGGCCGATGACTCTGCGCAATATGAAAAATTAAAAGACATGATCACGGTTGACGGCACTAGAGCACCCGTGACGTACTACTTAAGTACAGTGCCAGCAATTTACGGCACAATCTGCCAGCAACTGAAGTCTCATGGCCTCGCTAAAGACAGTGATCAAGTCGTCTTAGAAAAGCCTTTAGGCAACAATCTAGAAACGTGCAATGAAATACACGATGCAGTGGCTCAAGTATTCGATGAATCCAACACGTTTCGTATTGACCATTACTTAGGTAAAGAAACCGTCCAAAATCTTTTAACGCTGCGATTCAGTAATGCCTTGTTTAATCCATTGTGGAGCAACCGCTATATCGACAATGTCCAAATTACCGTGGCTGAATCAATTGGCGTCGCGGGCCGGGCAGACTTTTACGGAAAAACGGGTGCACTGCGTGACATGGTTCAAAACCATCTTCTTCAAATATTAAGTATGGTTGCGATGGAACCTCCGGCGAAGCTCAATGCCGATGCCATTAGAAACGAGAAGGTTAAGGTTTTAGAGGCGTTAACACCCGTGACTTCAGACACGGTTAGAGACCATGTTATACGAGGACAATACACCGCAGGCGCTGTTGGCACGGAATCTGTCATTGGATTTTTAGACGAAGTTGGCTATTCCGGCGACGATAACAACGACGAGCAATACAGCAATACTGAAACATTTGTCGCTATAAAAGCTGAAGTCCATAACTGGCGCTGGGCGGGTGTTCCTTTT
>DDED01000030.1 GCA_002336035.1 Cellvibrionales bacterium UBA1963 | reverse complement strand
CGTCGATAAAGGCTTGATTGTAGTGGCTGCCAATGTGGATCAATGCCGGCTGATTACCCAACACCTGCCTCCTGAGCTACGTTCTCGCTTTCAAACCCATTGCGAGCGAGTTGAGCCCACGCAGCGGGCTACAACATGGGTAATTCCCAACAATAATGCAATGCCTCGATGGATAACCGGTCAATTTAATACCGTTGCCGTTCGGGTCTCTCGCCATCCAATTGTGGTGGAATTATGCCAAGCCTTTGATTGCATGATGGTATCAACATCGGCGAACCTCAGCGGTCAGGTCGCAGCGCAGAATCGACATCAAGTGGAAGATACCTTTTTAAATCGTGTCCAAGTGTATGTGGATGGATCCCTTGGTGGTCAACAGCAAACGTCGGAATTACGGCATTTAGTGACTAACGAAGTTTTACGTTAAACTGCTACCGTTAAATTATCCGCTTCGAAATCGTATTAAGCATTGAGGCAAATTGTGAGCAATATAGATAAGCAAGCAGTAACCAGTTTTCTGTTAGCGTTGCAAGATCGAATTTGTAATGCATGCGAAGACCTCGATACTCAGGGGCAATTTGTCGAAGACTTGTGGCAGCGAAGCGAAGGCGGTGGTGGCCGAACGCGCGTCATGAGTGACGGCATTGTATTTGAAAAAGGCGGTGTTAATTTTTCACATGTCTTTGGTGGTAAATTGCCCCCTTCTGCCACAGTAACTCGTCCTGAATTAGCAGGCTGTAGTTTTGAAGCGCTGGGAGTTTCAGTGGTGATGCATCCAGACAATCCGTTTGTTCCAACAGCACACGCTAACCTGAGATTTTTTATTGCTGAAAAGCCCGGTCAAAAACCTGTGTGGTGGTTTGGTGGAGGAATCGATCTAACGCCCTTTTATCCGGTTGAGGCTGATTGTGTTAGCTGGCATTGCGCTGCCGAAAAAGCATGCCACTCGTTTGGTGATACAGTCTATGAACGGTTTAAAAAAAACTGCGACGAGTATTTTTATTTACCTCATCGCGATGAGCATCGCGGCATCGGGGGGTTATTCTTTGATGACTTAAACGAGTGGGGTTTTGATAAATCGTTTGATTTCATAAAACAAGTTGGTAATCAATTTATTTGCGCATACAGTGACATCGTCAGCCGTCGCAAAGGGGATGCATTTGACGAGTCTCACAAACAATTTCAGCGCTATCGTCGAGGTCGCTATGTTGAATTCAATTTGGTGTATGATCGCGGTACGCTTTTTGGTTTGCAATCAGGCGGGCGAACCGAGTCCATTTTAATGTCGATGCCTCCTGAAGTAAGCTGGCACTATGCTGCACAAGGCGATAAATTCGAGTCGCATC
Source organism: Cellvibrionales bacterium UBA1963 (assembly GCA_002336035.1). Taxonomy (GTDB): domain Bacteria; phylum Pseudomonadota; class Gammaproteobacteria; order Pseudomonadales; family UBA7434; genus UBA7434. Next base: position 6,268 of record DDED01000030.1, on the reverse strand, counting down.
AGCAGCAATTACTGGCCATGTTAAAGCCAAAAGATTGGCTCAATTACAATGATCGGAGTGATGCATAACAATGACAAATTCAACGGCGAGTTACGCTGTGTTTGGCAACCCGATTGAGCACAGTAAGTCGCCTGATATTCATCATCGGTTTGCCGAACAAACGAAGCAAGTCATGACTTATCAAAAGCGGTTAATTAATATTGATGCGTTTGAAGTCTCTGCACAAGAATTTTTTAATGCAGGCGGCTCAGGGCTAAATATCACGGTGCCATTTAAATTGGCTGCCTACCATTTCGCTGAACAATTAACAGCTAGAGCAAAAATAGCTGGCGCAGTAAATACTTTAGTAAAGAAAAATGGCTTAATTGTGGGTGACAATACGGATGGCAGTGGTTTGTTAACAGACATTAGTATTAATTTAGGCTGGCCATTAGCACACGAAGACATTTTAATACTAGGGGCAGGAGGTGCTGTGCGAGGCATTTTAGAACCGCTACTTGGCGTGAAGCCCTTATCGATAACAATTGCAAATAGAACCTTTGAAAAAGCACAGACATTGGCTGAGCAGTTTAAACATTTAGCAGGGCCAACATCGCTCAATTGTGTTTCTTATGCGCAACTAAAAAACCAATATAAAGTTATTATTAATGGTACCAGTGCAAGCTTAGTTGGCGAGGCACCGGCGGTTAAGCCGTCAGTTTATAATAAGGCATTCTGTTATGACATGATGTACAGCAAAGAGGCGACTACGTTTTTACAGCAAGCAAATCATTTTGGCGCACAAGCAACGGCTGACGGTTTAGGCATGCTGGTTGAGCAGGCAGCTGAATCTTTTTATGTGTGGCGCCAATGTAGACCAAAAACTGCATCTGTTATTGCCTCAATTCGCGCAGCAATGTAAGAGGCTAAATGTAATGATTATTGCGTTAGCTAGTTGCCTGTTAAAATATTTGAAGCAGATAAAAAAATTATTTATTGCGACATCGTTAAGTGTTCTGTTTGTGTCACCTTTGTGCGCTGAAAATTCTATATTTATTGAATTACCTAAGACTGGCTTGCAAGCCCATGAGTTGGCTGTCATCTATTTAATAGGCGATCTTAAAAGTGAGTTAATTGCTAGTAAATATCAGCGCTTACGCAACATCCCTGCAGCCAACGTCATTGGCATAAAATTTAAAGGGCAAAATAGAAAGGTTAGCCCGGGAGAATTTGCAGTTCAAAAACGAGTAGTTGATGGCCAACTTAGTGAGCGTATACAGGCCTTAGCATTAGCATGGGACCAGCCCTACAAGGTAGGTTGCATGAGCATGTCGGCAGCTTTTGCCTTTGGTTACGACGTGAGTTTTTGCGCATCTGGCTGTGAAAAAACAAAACGATCAGCGTACTATCATTCAGGTAGTTTGAGCCCGTATACGGATTTTAATTTTCGCCCGACGATGATGTTGGCTGCTGCAACAGTAGACGATGCCGAATCACTTATACTACGAGGGGTTAATTCCGATAATACGCAACCAAACGGTGATGTCTATTTATTGACGACTAGTGACAATAATCGTTCTGTGCGCAACATTTTTTATAATGCAATAAAAGATACTTTTGGTGGTCAGCATGCGGTAAATATTTTGTCGAGCGAAGGCATTAAGGACCGATCGAACATTTTATTTTATTTTACTGGGGCTGTATCCGTTCCTTATTTAGACAGTCTATCTTTTTTACCCGGCGCGATGGCTGACCACTTAACCTCTCATGGGGGGCGGTTAACTGATTCAACCCAGATGAGCGCAATGCGGTGGTTAGAAGCTGGTGCGACAGGCAGTTATGGAACGGCAATAGAGCCATGTAATTTTTTAGAGAAATTCCCTAATCCGTTAATTGCAATGTGGCATTATAAAAAAGGGTCAAGCTTAATTGAATCGTATTGGAAGAGCGTGCAAATGCCAGGCCAAGGTAATTTTATTGGTGAACCGCTCGCCTCACCTTTTACTGGCTATCGCTTGGTTCGCTGGAAGAATACTATTCGAATATTTGCTCCTTCATTGCGTGAAGGACGGTATACCATTTCTGTTGGCCAAAGTGAGGGGGGGCTATTGCCAATGCCGAGTTACTTGCGCAACTTAAACACGATTTCGAATCAGAATATTAACAAACAAAAAAATTATTTGGAGTTAAAGCCGCCTTATTATCCCTACTATCGTGTCGAGCGCCTATAGTGGCTTTTGTTCGCTGATATTTTTGTGATGTTGATCTTTTAGCCGAACATAATTGGCGGCACTGTAAATAAAAAAAGATTTTTCTTTAGCACTTAAAGGCCGTGATTTTTTACACGGCGAGCCAATGTACAGATAACCACTGTTAAGAGTTTTTCCAGAGGGAACGAGTGTGTTGGCGCCAACGATTACGTCATCTTCGATGATTGTTCCATCCATAATAATTGCGCCATTACCAATGAGAACACGGCTGCCTACTTGACAGCCATGTAATAATGCGCGGTGACCAATCGTAACATCATCACCGATGACTAACGGCCAGCCTTTTGGGTTGTAAGGCCCGGCATGGGTGACATGTAAAATGGCACCGTCTTGAATATTTGTTCTTTGGCCAATGCTGATACAGTGCATATCACCTCTGACAACGGCTTGTGGCCACACTGAACTATGCTCACCGATAGCCACATGACCAATGACTACTGCTGATGGGTCAATAAACACGCCTTTAGAAATTTTAGGGATATGCTGATTAAATTGACGAATATTCATTGGCATTTATTCACTGTGTTTTCATTCAGAGGCAATTAAATACTCTGTTTCATTCATTTGATTCTATCAAACTCATATCGTCACTGATATGATTGATATTGGATAACAAAAAATAGTGAAAAAAAAGATGCAAAAAAAACGTTTTATTGCCGGTGCGATTTGTCCGCAATGTCGAAAGCGCGATAAGGTTTTTGTTTATTACGAGGCCGATGAAAAGTGGCGTGCATGCAGCAGCTGTGATTTTAACGAGCCTTTCGATCAAAGCGACAATGGTCAACCCGAAGAGATTGCTACTCGAGTAAATCAAAGCCGTTTAGGCGAGCAACCACTAGCGCATGAAGTAGCGGTTGAAGTTGTAAAATTAATCGATCCAAAAAAATAGCATTGATTTGAAAGCTGCCGAGGCTAATGTTATCGATGTATATTTGCCAGTAATCGAGGGTAATAAAAGGCTAAACTGAGCCCTCTAAACGCAGTAAAGCCAAGTAATGCAAGCCATAATCCATGGTTTTGCCAAGGCTGAAATAACCACCATAGTGGCAAATAAATCAGCAAGATGCCTAACCACAGGCTAATATGCATTGCTTTTACTGCTCCACAGCCAATATAAACACCGTCGAACAAATACGCGACTGCGCCAACCATTGGCATCAGTGCTAACCACGGCAACATTGCTTTAGCCACGTTATTGATACTCTCAATATTACTTAATAAATAAATAATTTCTGGTCCTAACATGAAGTAAAGACAGCTGAACAGTAGGCCGGTGACAACAACGAATAGACCGCATCCAAGGGTGTGCCAATGAAAAGCCTGACGATCTTTTTTACCGCTGGCTTCGCCACAAAGTGCCTCAGCAGCAAAACTAAAACCGTCCATTACATAGGCACTTAGCATGACCAGTTGCAGTAAAATTGCGTTGGCAGCAACAATATTGTCGCCCATGGCTGCCCCTTGTGCGGTAAAGAAGCTGAGGCTAAATAATACAAGTAGCGTGCGAAAGAAAAGATGGTAATTTAATTGTAGTAACGCCCTAAATTCGTGGTTAACTAACCATTGCTGCCATCGGTAAAAACGACGAAATGATAATGACGGCGATATGAGATAGAGCCCTAATATTGCTGCTGAGTATTCTGCCAGCACAGAGGCTATAGCAGCACCTGCGCTATTCATGCCAAGCTGCCCAATAAACAACAAGTCCAATGCAATATTGAGTAAGTTAGCGCAAAGCGCTATTGCCAGGGCTGCTTGCGTTCGTTGAGCGCCAATCAACCAGCCAGTGATGACGAATGTGATGAACACTGCCGGGGTTGAGTAGAGGCGTAATTGAATATATTCGACACTGAGTTGATCGATAGCTTGACTTGCATTCATCCAGGCGACTATTGAGTCAATCAGCCAAGGCGATGCCAATAATGGAAGGCTACTGCTGAGTAAGGCGATTAATAAGCCTCGATAGAGTATGTCTTCATGGTTGTCTTTAGGGGACGTTTCAAATGAAGATCGTCCTTTCTGACGAGCGACCAGTGAAGTCGTGCCCATTCTAAGGAAGCCGAATCCCCAGTAAAGTAGGCCTATAACACTGGCACCAACAGCGACGGCTGATAAATAGTGGCTACTTTCTATATGACCCAACAGTGCAGTGTCTACAAGACCTAGTAGTGGAGTCGACAAGCCACCCAATATCATAGGCCAGGCAATAGCCCATATTTTTTTTCGTTGTAAAAGGTCAAAAAACATACTTCTTGTGAGATAATCCTGTTTGTGTGACGTATATTCAAAGTAACTATGGTGTTAGTGGGACTTTCATATTATTTAATCACCTATCGACTGGCCATCCACGATAAGACAGAGCGGGTAAAAATGATAATGGTATTTCTGCCGAGAATTGCCGTTATAGTTGTATTTAGACCTTGATTGATAGCCCAATTTTTATATATTTGGTTATAATGCGCTGATTTTATTGTGCGGTGATTTTTGCGCGGACTTGAGTAACTCAAAACGCATTATTAGGTCTTCCCTGCTCGATACAATACGAGTTACACAAAGGCAAGCACAAGGGTTTAAAGCGTCGATTTCACCATAAATCATCGGTTTAAAGATACGTAACCTTTTGTTTTTAAAGGTTTTGACAGGGTTTTCTCTGTCATTCGGCTGACAACAAGATCGGTCAAAACGGCACGTCATGTAGGTGTTTAGGAGAGTGTACATTATGCTATTTTTTAGCAAGCAGTCAGTGAAACGACCGCTATCGAAATTTGGTTCTGTTTTTGCTTTATTATCTTCGTTAGTCCTCAGTATGAGATCGTTTGCAGCAGACTCTGAAGTTGCCGCTGGTGAAGCGCAGCGCTGGGTCACGAATATGACGCAGGGCGTTACTGCCATCAGTCATGAAATATACGATTTACACATGCTAATTTTTATGATTTGTGTTGCGATTGGCGTCGTAGTGTTTGGCGTTATGTTTTATTCGATGATAATGCATCGAAAATCTGTTGGTGCAGTGGCGTCTAAATTTCATGAAAGTACCCTTGTTGAGCTGGCATGGACCATCATTCCAGCGGTAATTTTGATTGCGATGGCTGTTCCAGCCACGTCAACGCTGATTAAAATTTATGATACATCTGACGCTGATATTGACATAAAGGTTGTTGGTTACCAGTGGAAGTGGCAGTACGAGTATTTGGGCGAAGACGTCACTTTTTTTAGCAACTTGACCACGCCACAAGATGAAATTTATGGGCGTGCCCCCAAGGGCGAGCATTACTTATTAGAGGTTGATGAGCCAGTCGTTATCCCTATTAACAAAAAAGTTCGATTTCTAATAACCGCGAATGATGTGTTACATGCATGGTGGGTACCTGCCTTAGCCGTTAAGCGTGATGCCATTCCTGGATACATCAACGACGTTTGGACGATCGTTGATGAGCCGGGCATTTATCGAGGCCAATGCGCTGAATTGTGCGGAAAGTCGCATGGTTTTATGCCGATTGTGGTTCACGCCATGGAAGAAGTTGACTATCAATATTGGCTTGAGGGTAAAAAAATACAGGCTGAAGAGTTAAAGTTAGCCATGTCGCAAAGTTTCTCAATGGACGAACTTTATGCGCGCGGTGAACAAGTTTATCAAACAAACTGCGTTGCTTGCCACGGCCCCGCCGGTGCTGGAGGCATTGGGCCTTCGTTAATTGGTTCATCAATCACTACGGGGCCAATTAATGGGCACTTGAGTCTGATGATCAATGGTGTACAGGGTTCTGCAATGCAGGCCTTCGGTGAGCAGTTGAACAATATTGATTTGGCAGCGGTTGTTACTTATAAGCGAAATGCTTGGGGTAATAATATGGGCGATATGCTGCAGCCAGTCGATGTCTTAAATCACAAAAGAAGTTTATAGGAGTACCGATAATGGGTGATCATGGTCCCGCAAAAGGTTTTAGCCGTTGGTTGTTTACAACAAACCACAAAGATATCGGCTCAATGTATTTATGGTTTAGTTTTGCTATGTTCCT
>DDED01000212.1 GCA_002336035.1 Cellvibrionales bacterium UBA1963 | reverse complement strand
GCAACAAGCCGGCGGATCGATGGTGTTTCTGGTTCAACCGGAGCCACCCACAATGGCCGGGTATGTCTCGACTTCCGGCCCCATTGGCTTACTTGGGCCAAAAATTTATGATGGTCTTTTTGACTATGATAATGATGGTAAAATGGTCCCAGTTCTCGCCGAGAGCGTTGATGTAAGCGAAGACGGTAAAACTATTACTTTCAATCTGCGCAAGGGTGTCACTTGGCACGATGGCAAACCATTTACATCAGCAGATGTCCAGTTCACTATTATGGAAGTTTTGAAGAAAGTTCACCCCCGTGGTCCGAATTCTTTCAAAGAAGTTTTGAGTATAGATACTCCGGACGCTCATACCGCCGTGTTCAATCTCGGCAACCCTGCGCCCTATATGTTACGCGCACTTTCATCATATGAGTCTCCCATGGTGCCGAAGCATCATCTTGAGGGACAGGACATCAAAAGTGCTAAACTAGCGAATAACCCAGTCGGAACAGGCCCTTTTAAATTCACTGAGTGGAAAAAAGGCCAGTATATCCGGCTAGATAAAAACGAAAATTACTGGAAAGAAGGCCGGCCATATATTGACAGAATTGTTGGTCGATTTATCCCAGACGCCTCAACCCGCGCGGCAGCCATGGAAAAAGGTGAAGTGCTTTATGCAGCCTACAACGCTGTATCAAACGTTGAAGCTGTTCGGCTGAACAAAGAAAAAGACAACATCTCAGTTACCACAGATGGCTACTCGATGATTAATCCAATGGCTTTGATCGAGTTCAATACTAAAGAGGGGCCGTTTACAGATGCCGCGGTGCGCCGTGCTATTTCCACAGCTATCGACAGACAGTACATGATTGATACAATCTTTTTCGGCTATGGAAACCCCGCAACAAGCGCACTTTCAAGTAACTTTGCGGCAACTGGTCTTCATGCGAAAATGCCAAACTATCCTGCAAGCGGAGATATAGCGGCAGCTAATAAAATGCTTGATGACGCAGGATACAAAAAAGATAGTGACGGCGTGAGAATGAAGGCGATGTTCGACTTGATTCCTTATGGCGAAGACTGGAAGCGCGGAGGTCAATATATCCAGCAGGTCTTGGGTGAGATTGGGATCGACGTTGAGCTTCGATACGAAGATGTGCCAACGTGGCTTAAGCGTGTTTATCATAACTATGACTTTGAAATGAATCTGAACTATTTCTACCAATTGTCTGACCCAGTTTTAGGTGTTCACCGCCATTACGGTACCAATATGATCCGTAAAGGTACACACTTTGTGAATTCATCGCGGTATAGCAATGCAGGCCTAGACGCCTTGCTCGGTGCAGGTATGAAAGAACCAAATGCCGAAAATCGGTCAGCGATATACTTAGAAATACAAAATATTCTGGCCAGAGACATGCCAGTTGTAAATTTGTTCGAGTTAGAGTTTCTGACCGTGTACAACACTAAGCTTAAGGGTGCCTACGGGTCGGCCATGGGCGCTTATGCGTCTTTCAGCGACGCCTATCTAGACTAGCACCTAATAATGCAAGAATGAGCTGGGGCCGGTTCCCAGCTCATTTTTTTTACTATTCCTCCAAAAATGCGATAAGCACTTAATAGACTACTAAAGATGAAACAGGTATGAACAGAACAAATAAAATTCTTCGTTATGTTGCCAGACGTCTGATGCAGGGTATTCCTATTATTCTTGCAATTGTCGTCATGAATTTTTTCCTTCTTAACTTGGCTGAAGGCGACGCAGTAGATGTTCTTGCAGGGGAAGCTGGGTCAGCAACACCAGAATACATGGAGGAAATGCGTAAGAAATTTGGCCTGGATAAACCACTACCAGTTCAATTGGCCGTTTATCTAAAAAACGTCGTTCAACTTGACCTTGGCCGCTCGCATCGACACGAAATGCCGGTCACAGAACTAATTATCGACAGATTTTGGCCAACATTACTTTTAATGACCAGTACTATCATACTTGCAGTAGGTTTTGGAATATTACTTGGCTTATTTGCCGCCATCAATCTAAATACTTGGAAAGATGCTATGATAAGCGTTTTCGCATTGATTACCTATGCTACTCCTTTATTTTGGGTAGGGCTCATGATGATTATTCTATTTTCGATAAAAAATGATTGGTTTCCCACCAGCGGCATGGAAAACAGTGCAGCGTTTTATGAAGGGTTTGATCGTGTCAAGGACATTGCTCATCACTTAGTCTTACCGACTATTACCTTATCTCTGTTCTATTTAGCCCTCTACACTCGAATGATGAGAGCCTCAATGCTAGAACAATATGGCCAAGACTATGTCATTACAGCACGCGCCAAAGGTTTAACTGAACGACGGATTACCTTCGTACACGTTCTGCGCAACGCACTTTTACCAGTGGTTACGATGGCTGGCGTGCAAGTGGGTGCTTTGATTGGAGGCTCCGTTATTGTTGAGTCAGTTTTCGCGTGGCCAGGTTTGGGAATGCTGGCGTTTGAGTCCCTTTTCGCCCGAGATCTAAACCTTTTACTTGGCATTTTTCTTTTATCTTCTGTGCTGGTCGTTGCAGTAAATTTAGTTGTCGACGTAATTTACTGTTTTCTTGATCCAAGAATAGAGGTTAATTGAAATTGAACGATTTTTGGAAAAGGTTTTCGCGCAATAGATCGGCCGTACTTGGATTGCTGATCCTCAGTTTGGTTATACTGGTCGCATCAATCGCTGGCTTTATTTACCCTGAGGACCCCTTTCTTTATTCAAGGTTTCCACTTTCTAGCCCAGGAGTGAATGGCTTCCTGCTAGGCAGTGATTCTATCGGCCGCGATGTCGCCTCAGGAATAGCACATGGAGCTAAAACCTCTCTAATGATTGGATTGATCGCCACTCTCGCAGCTGTTTTCATAGGAGTAATTTTTGGTGCGTTTGCAGGTTATTACGGAGGCCTTGTTGACGATATTTTGATGCGAGTTACCGAAGTTTTTCAAACTATTCCATCATTTATCTTCGCAATATTGCTTGTAGCAATAATGAAGCCATCGATTGAAAGTGTCGTAATCGCCATAACGGTGGTTTCTTGGCCGGCAGTGGCAAGACTTGTTCGTGGCGAATTTTTATCGCTAAAAAACCGTGAGTTTGTACAGGCGTGCCACACACTGGGAATGAGCGATTACCGCATAATGCTGAACGAAATATTACCCAATTGTCTAAGCCCGATTATCGTTATCGGTTCACTAATGGTCGCTACTGCAATTCTAATCGAGAGTGGTCTGGCTTTCTTGGGGCTAGGTGATCCAAACGTGATGAGTTGGGGGTTTCAAATTAGTGACGGTAGGTCCATGCTTAGAGTTGCTTGGTGGATATGCACATTTCCC
>DDED01000200.1:6380-17731 GCA_002336035.1 Cellvibrionales bacterium UBA1963 | reverse complement strand
TGTAATCTATATGGCCTAAGCGGTCGGTAGTAATAACGCCGTCAGCAATTGATTCTAGCGTGATTTGGGCACGACTTTTTTCTGCAATCAATGCATTTTGTTTTTCTTTAAATTGCTCGTTACTAATAATAAAGTCTTCACGATGAGCAGCAATACTGCAGACATGTCGTAATTGTTCAGCTCTGAATGGTTTGGCTATAAAGTCAATAGCACCTGCGATAATCAGTTCACCGGCTTTTTTAGCATCACCGTGGGCTGTCATCATAACAACGGATTGATTGGGGTTTTGCTTAATAATCGCTCTCAAGACTTCTTCGCCTGATAACTTGGGTAGCATTAAATCTAATAAAACAATATCGTGTTGCTGTTGCTGCCAAAGTGCTAGCCCTGTTTCGCCATCGGCAGCATGAGTTATTTCGAAGCGATTACTTAATACCCGTTCAACTAATTCAGCTGTATCTTGATAATCTTCGATGACCAGAATGCGCGCTCTTGAAACCACATCATTATTGCTTTGCAATAAGTCTTCTGCAATCTCACCTAAAAGAGAAATCTGGCTCATAGGTATGAATCGATTGATCTCAAACTCTTTAGCAGTAGCCTCAGCAATTCGCTCGCTGTATGTTGACGACACGACGATAACTTTGGTCTGTGCGGGTGAGGCAAGCATGTTGGAGCGAATGAGTCGGGTGAGTCGCCAAGCATCAACTTGCCCGATAGCAATGTCAGTGACCACTAGATCAACGGTTTGCTCACCTAAAATATGAATGGCCTCGAGTCCATTAGAAGCCTCAACAATAGTGCCAAAATGACTTTGACTTAATTGGTGCTTTATTGCTGTGCGTAGGCTCGAATCAGTATTGATCACTAAGGCTTTACGGGCAGAGGTTGCCGGCATGTTGGTTCCCTTTCAACGCGGTGAGGTCTATGTAAACCTCGTCGTCATTGATACAATGAAAACGGTTGCTTATTAATCAAAGTATAGTTTGCTTGGGAGCTAATGCCAGTTCAGAATGTTTTTTTATTGTCATATATTTCAGTATGTTATAATTATTTTTTTAAAATAATAAGTTCGTCAAGGTATAAATCGATGAGTTGATTGAGTTCATCGAGGTCTTCGATGGCAAAACGATCTTCAGCGTAAGAGAAATCAGGCCCGAGATCAGGGAGTAATTGGTCATCAGACTCGGCCTCTACAATAAGTTTTTGGATACGCTTGGCTGATTGCTCTGATCGGGTAGCGTTATGCGCTAAGCGAATACCAGCCTGATCGGCCAATAAGTCCCAGGCACTGATCGTTTTACCAGCCTGATAGTCAGAAATTTCTTTGTCCAGGCCAATCAGATGTGCTATGCCTTCATCTGCAAGCAGTGAAATTCCCGCAGATAGAATTAGATGTTGGGCCAAGTCTCGTCGACCATAAATAGTGTAACTGCGACGACTGCGTATGAATTGATTTGGGTTGTTACCCTGCAAAATGGCATTTAAGTCATCAGCGCCGTAAAGTTTTGCCAATGATAATAAGAGCGCACGATTTTCGCCGATGGGATCACCTAATTCCGTTGATCGCTGTGCGGCAAGGCCAAACATTGCTTTCAACAAGCGAACCAAAGGCATTTTTTTTGCCGAGTCGTTAATCTTTTTCTCATAAATCTCGACTTGTGCTTGCTCTTTTTGACTCAAAATTAATGCTTGATAACTTCGTAAGGAAGAGGCGCCAACATTAGGAAATACATATTGCACGATGATTTCGTCATTTTGATGAGCAATATGAGTGATATTTTTCCAAGCTTCGAGTATTGGTTGGCTACTACTATCACTCAGCAGTTTTTTTAAGGCCATGTCAGCAAGTTTTTGGCTTTGAGCTTGGCTCAATGTCAGCTTGCCAATACGAAGTTGTCCAGGGCTTAACCATAAACCACGCTCGGCTTCATGATCGATCGTCATATTCCATTCGAGGTTGATCCACTGATCTTCGAGCATATGGCTTAACAGCGTTATCAACGTGCCTTGCCAGTCATTAAATCGTTGTTCGATTTCGGTTTTACTTCGCGCAATGAGATAATTTGTTGGCAGTGTTAACTGCAAGCTTTGGTGTGTTTGCGAAAGATTGATTTTCGAAAAAGCGGCGTCTGGAATATTCACCACGCTTCGGCCAAAATGACTAATGGCAAGGTTTAGGTCGCGTTCAGACAGTGTAATATTTTGTTGGCTTGACTCTTTTTCCATATTCCCTGTCACTTGTTGGGCAATAATCTTTACTCGTTTAATATCGTCTAAATTGATGGATTCAAAACGAGTAAGCTCACCGTTAGCATCAACGACAGTAAATATCAGTAAGCCTGTACTCAAAACCAATAGGGCTACGGCTATAACGGTAGCGATAAAGGTTGAGTGAATAAGACTAAGCATTATTTTCATTGTTGAGGTAAGTTCCAAACCGTTCGATAAAAGACTATTGCAGACCGGCGCCCAGTATAGCAATTCCTTTGATTTGTGCAAAAATCTGATCACCTTTAGCAAGTTCTAATTGTGCAATAGATTTATTGGTAAGCCTTGCTAATAATGTCTGTTGATAACAGCGTAGCTTAACGATTGACTGACCTTTACCGAGGCCAATAATATCTATGATGTTGGCTGGGAGAATATTCAAAATACTTGAATTCACTGTCGGTTGACGACTAATACTGACATCTTTTGCATAAATTCTTAGTCGAATTTCTTTGCCATGAAAGTGCTCTTCTGACGGGCTGTTGACCCATAAAAAGCCTCCATCACCGAGACTTAATTGAATTAGATGGTAATTTTTTTCGCTAGCATGAACCTGAGCAACGATAACCGCTCCAGCTTGATGATGACGACTAAAGGGCAGTGTTAAATCTGACAGAACCTCAGCGATATCTTTTTGCGCGAGTATTGAGCCTTGCTGCAATACGAGTACGCGATCCGCCAATCGCATGAGCTCTTCCATGTTATGTGTCACATAAAGCATGGGCACCGAAAAGTGTTGATGCAGTTGCTCTAGATGATGCAGTATTTGCTCGCGATGTTGTTCATCTAAGCCATTAAGCGGTTCATCAAATAGCATTAATTGTGGTACTGATACTATTGCTCTAGCTATTGCTACACGTTGCTTCTCGCCGCCGGACAGTTGATTGGGAAATTTTTCCCATAGCAGACTAATGTTGAGATGATGGCTTACACCGGCTAAAGAAAAATAATCTTTTTGATCGTTTATCGGTTTTTGATGTTGTCGATCAATCGCATACTGTAAGTTTTGTTTGATGGTCAAATGATCGAATAAACAGGGCGACTGTGTAACATAAGCTATTTTTCGTTGTTGTATAGGTGTATTGGTTTGAACCTTTCCATTAGCTGTTTGGGCGTACCAAATTTGATTGTTAAAATGAATAGTGCTGGTCAGGCTAGGTGAATCAAACCCGGCGATCATATTTAACAGGCTGCTTTTTCCACTGCCAGATGGACCAAAAATAACGGTTACCCCTTTACTTGGTAAAGCGAATTTTAGTTGCATTGAGAAATCGCCAAGCTGAGTCGTTAAATCACATCGAAGCATGGCGGAACCTCGGTTTACTTTGACCGCCTAATATATTTATACTCAGTAGAATCGTAAAAGAAAATACTAATAATGTTAGCGCTAAACCGTGGGCTTGGTCATAGGCCATCGATTCTACGTGATCAAATAAAGCAATACTGACGACTTGGGTTTCTGCAGGTATATTACCGCCAATCATTAACACGATTCCAAACTCGCCCATGGTGTGTGCAAAAGCTAAAGTTGCTGCTGCGAGAGTCGCTCTTCTGGTCATGGGTAACAATACACTGAAACACCGATCCCAATAATTAGCGCCCAATGAAGCAGCTGTTTTAAGCGTGAGTTCCGGAATACGCTCATAACTACTTTGCATGGGTTGAACGACAAATGGCAGCGAGTAAATTACTGAACCTATTACTAGTCCACTGAAGCTAAAAGCTAAAGAACTGTCAAATACAGTTAGCCAGGTTTGTGCCAAAATTTTATCCGGTGCGAAAGCGAGTAATAAGTAAAAGCCGATAACGGTGGGAGGCAGTATAAGAGGTAATGCGATAATAGCCTCGATTACCGATTTTATTCGGTGATGTGTTCTTGCCAGCCACCATGCCAGTGGTAGGCCTATAATTAATAAAATAATGGTGCTGACAGCCGCTAACTTGACCGTCAGCATAAGCGCAATAATGTCAGCGTTAGTGATAAGCATAAAGTATCTCGCTATATATCTTAATCATAATCGGTCATTGAGGTTTATGAGAGTAGGGTGTTGTAAGATAATTATGATTCGATAATATGCTTGTTGCATCATCTCCCGTCATAAACTTAAGTAAGGTGCTGATTGCCTGCTGACGACTGGCTTGGTAGGCGGTCGGGTTAATTTTAACCATGGCTTGTTCAATTTTAGGATACAGCTGACGACTTAATTTGCAAAAATGAAAGCGTTGCATGCTAGCTTGATGTGCCATTGCACTGGATAAAATGGCCATATCGGCATGTTTTGTTAAAAGATGTTGTTGGCTATGCAAAATATTTTTCCCCATGATGAGCTGCCATGTTTTTAGTGGGTGGCTAGTGGGCAGGCTATTAAGTATGTGCATGGCTGCAGCACCATAAGGCGCAGTGGTCGGATTTGCAATGCTTAGCCGATACTCTCTTTGCGCAGAGCCAGACAGATTTTTGTCAATTAAGCTGAGCAATTCTGCGGGGCTGGCAATCGTTGTTGGACAGGGTTTTGCGTCAATAGCATGGTCTAATTTTGGAAACACCAGTGCGAGTTGACCAATGGCATAAACCCAGACTGTAGCGTCAACCGTCAGTTGCTCATTAATTAACGCGAAAGGTCTTTCTATATCGGCAGCAAAAAAAAGGTCAAAGGGCGCACCTTGCCTAATTTGAGAATATAACGCGCCAGTTGAGCCGCTGATAAGGTTAAATTGCACGGGGTTGTCATAATTTTTTTCTTTATAAGCGGCCAGTATGGCCTTTAACGTGGGCTTGAAGTTGGCCGCAACAGCAAGGTTGATAATGACTTTCTCATCGCTATTGCCAGCTAGGTTTGAACTTACAGGTTTTACTAGTCTAGCAAAGTGTTGACCCCATAAAATCGTCGCGCCAGTAATGACAATAAAGGCACATAATAAAATAAAGCATTTATTTCGCTGCGACAATTGAGGCCCTGACCGTTCATGATAAAAAAACAAACATAATCTTAGGCCAGTGCCGTTCAATAGTCGATGGCTATTTTCGTCGTTAGCCTCTGAACTCAGTAATGCTTGGGGGTGCGAGCAAAGCACCATACGTCACAACGGCTTGCTCCAGCGAGTAATAAGGCTTTACTTAAGGCATTGGCGGTGGCTCCAGTCGTCACGACATCGTCGATAATAACTATTCGTTTCCCTTTAAGTGGTTGAGTGACTGAAAACGCATCGCGTAAATTATCCTGTCTTGCCTTTTTGCCCGTTAGCTGCTGCTGCCGAGTATTCACTTGTCGCACGCAAAGATTATTTTGAATCGGTAATTTCAGCTCCTTACCGATTGGCTTAGCAATTTCTATTGCCTGATTAAAACCACGTGTCCGAAGGCGATAAGCGTGTAATGGCACAGGAATAACACAGTCAATTTCATCTAAAGTTGGGCCATAGTGGGCTCTTATTGCTGCGGTCATGGCCGCAGCAATGGGTACGACAGCCGTCAGCCGGCCTTGATGTTTTAGCTGGTTGACCAAGTTGCTCGCAGCTGGGTTAAAATCAACGGCACAGACGCATTGGCTAAAAAAAGGCTTTCTTTGGATGCATTTTGCACAGTCTAGTGCGCCATCTTTAGGGCTGGACGGTTTCAATCCTGCGAGTTGAAAGCGAATCAGTCGAATTCCACATCGTCTGCAGCGCCATGAGGGCTGTGCTTGGGGTTGAAAGAGTTCGGTGTTGCAGTGACGACAAAGCCCAGAATCCGGCGCTGGGACTTGTCCGCAGATTAGGCATCGCGCAGGCAGTAGGTGCCTGCCAAACCAAGCCAGCAAGGTGTTGATGCGGTTAAGGAATCGGTGGCGTTTACTGTAAACTTAAGACCTCCTTTTGGGTTGACAGTCCCTCCGTTTCGATTATTATATTGAGCTTTCGTAGATCCTCTGCCAAGGAAATTGCATCTTCTTGCTCACTGTGAGTCTGAT
Organism: Cellvibrionales bacterium UBA1963; assembly: GCA_002336035.1. GTDB lineage: Bacteria > Pseudomonadota > Gammaproteobacteria > Pseudomonadales > UBA7434 > UBA7434. The sequence goes on along the minus strand of DDED01000200.1, from coordinate 11,510 downwards.
AGAGCAATAAAGTTTACGCACCCATAATTTATTAGTAGGTATCGGTATGTCTCAAACGGCTTCTTCGCCCTCTTTAGTGAGCGCAGCAATTTCAACACCAGCGCTCCGAAATGATTGGGCCCGCTCAGAAGTGGCATCCCTATTTGCTATGCCTTTCAATGACTTACTATTTAAAGCGCAGTCGATTCACCGGGTTAATTTTGATCCAAATGCAGTGCAAGTGAGCACATTATTATCAATAAAAACAGGGGCATGCCCAGAAGATTGTAAGTATTGCCCACAAAGTACTCGGTACGACACCGGCTTGAAAGTCGAACAACTAATGGAAGTTGACAAGGTGTTGCAGGAGGCCCATGCGGCAAAATCAGCGGGATCAACCCGGTTTTGTATGGGTGCCGCTTGGCGTTCGCCTAAAGACCGTGATATGCCAAAGGTATTAGCCATGGTTGAGGGGGTCAAAGCCATGGGTCTTGAGACCTGTATGACCTTAGGAATGCTTAAACCTCATCAGGCCAGTGCCTTATCTGAGGCCGGCCTTGATTATTACAACCATAATTTAGACACCTCGCCAGAATATTATGGCGATATTATTACTACGCGCACGTATCAAGACCGATTAGATACCCTGCATCATGTTCGGGAAGCAGGCATTAATGTGTGTTCAGGTGGTATTGTTGGGATGGGTGAGTCGATCAATGATCGAGTCGGTCTGCTAATGGAGCTGGCTAATATGCCCGAGCACCCTCAAAGCGTGCCAATTAACCGTCTTGTGAGGGTCGAAGGTACGCCTATGGCTGATGAAGACGACTTTGATAATTTTGACTTTATCCGCACCATTGCAGTAGCAAGAATCATGATGCCAAAATCATACGTGCGGCTATCTGCTGGTCGAGAAACAATGAATGAAGAGATGCATGCGCTTGTGTATTTTGCAGGCGCGAATTCTATTTTCTATGGTGAAAAACTATTGACCACGCCTAATCCTGAGGCCAATAAAGACCTTGATTTGTTTAATCGCTTAGGCATTTCACCAGAAGGAAAACAGATTCATCAAGACTTATCTAGCATTGCGGCTGACTCCGATAAAACAGTTTTATTTTATAATGCTGCGGCCAATTAAATAATTAGTTGCTGTTGCTGAAGTATTAATACTCTGCTGTAACCGGATAAAAATTATGACTTGCTGGATTAACGATTTAGCTCCGCCTTTGGCTCAACGTCATGCGGACAATCTGTATCGGCACCGACATACGGTTGCGTCTGCTCAAGGTCCGATCCTTACTATTGCTGATCATGAATATATTAATTTTTCGAGCAATGATTATCTGGGCTTAGCCAATCATCCCTCTGTGGTATCGAGTTTTCAAGAAGCAGCAAAATATTTTGGTGTCGGCGCTGGCGCTTCTCACTTAATCGTTGGTCACCAACAACCCCATCATGATTTAGAGCAAGCCCTAGCTGACTTCACTGGACGCGATAGGGCCGTAGTTTTTTCAAGTGGTTATATGGCTAACTTAGGTGTTGTCAGTGCCCTTCTTAGCAAAGATGATACCGTTATTCAGGACAAGTTAAATCATGCATCACTTATTGATGGTGCACGGCTTAGCGGTGCTAATTTTCTTCGTTACCGACACAATGATTTAGATCATTTGCAGCAACAGATGCTTAAAACAGACGATGCTTCTCGAACATTATTAGCGGTTGATGGCGTATTTAGTATGGATGGTGATATGGCTCCGCTTAAGCAACTTGTTGATATATGTAGTGAGTACAATGCTGCTTTAATGGTTGACGACGCGCATGGTTTCGGTTGGCTAGGTAGCCATGGCGCCGGAGTGGCTGAGCATTTCGATTTAAGCCAAAAGCAATTACCTATTCTGATGGGTACCTTAGGTAAATCGATAGGTGTTTTCGGCGCGTTTGTAGCGGGTAGTGATGAGCTGATTGAAAGCTTAATCCAGTATTCGCGCAGCTATATTTATACTACTGCATTGCCCCCGGCTTGTGCTTTTGCTGCGCAGCAGTCACTAAATATTATCCAAGAAGAGCCGCAAAGAAGAGTGCATTTACAGGCATTAATTCAATATTTCAAGACTAACGCTGCGCATTTAAATTTTGAATTTATAGATTCTTCATCACCCATTCAGGCACTTATTGTAGGTGGGAATGAACAGGCCTTATTGCTTAGCGAGCAACTTAAAAAAAGTGGCATTTTAGTCTCTGCTATTCGCCCACCAACGGTTGCCTCTGGTTCTGCTCGCCTTCGGATTACATTAACTGCTGCTCATACTTTTGCCCAGTTAGATCAATTGATTCATGCTTTAGAAGAGTATCAATTATGATGTTCAGACAAGCGAATAATATTTTCTTGAGGGCGCACTGTGAGTGAGCGCTCAAAAGAGTTAGTCATCGACTGTCTAAACCCTACAGTTAAAAGCGATTCTGCCGTATTACTATTGCATGGCTGGGGCGCGAGTAGCTGCGTTTGGTCGGAATGCTCTGAGCTATTAGCTGAAACGTTTGCTTTATATTCTGTCGACTTACCTGGCCATGGAAAGCACGCTAATTTAATTGCAATGACGATCTCTGAATTTATTGAGCAATTAGCTAGCAATATGCCGGTAAATAAATTTTCGATTATTGGTTGGTCTTTAGGTGGTCTTGTGGGTTCACTGTTGGCTGCAAAATGCTCGGACCGGGTGACCGCCTTAGTTACGATTGCCACTAATCAAAATTTTTTAACGCGAACGGCTTGGCCTTCAGCTTTAACGCCTACAGTATTTGAATCATTTTACGCGGCTTTGTCGGCTTCGACCATGACTCGCCAGGTAACACGGTTTCAAGCCTTGCAAGCTCAAGGTGTTGATTCGGCAAAGCAGGACTGCCGCCGGTTAAAATCGTCAGTGTCGGATGCTGATTTTTCCCTTGAAGGCCTTCAACTTGGTCTGATTGCGCTAAGGGATAACGATTTATACGACTGCTGGCAGGCTTTATCAATGCCTGTAATGCATCAGTTTGGTCGCTATGATGTTCTTATACCTGTTTCAGCGTGTAGGGCTATCGCCCAAATTCACCCACATCATAGTTATCGTATTTTTCGACAATCAGCTCACTTACCGTTCCTCACTGAGGCAACGCAATGGCAATTAGATACTGAACAATTTCTTCGCTCGGCCTTAAAGCCTCAAGTGATCGATAAAAAAGCCATTGCTGATTCATTTTCAAAAGCTGCCAATCATTATGATGCTGTAGCTCAATTTCAGCGTCAAACTGGAGCAGAGCTATTACAGTTAATGCCTGATAAAAGCATTGATCGATTAGCTGATCTGGGTTCGGGCACTGGATTTTTTTCTGCTGCATTACGCGACATCTATCCATTGGCAGATATTATTGAAGTTGATATTTCTAGACAGATGTTGGTGTATGCACGGCAGCATAGATTCAGCGTCTCGCCTGAAAAAAAATTGCTGATAAATAGCGATCAGATACAAAGTGACATAGAGCATTTACCCTTTCAGGCCGTTAGTCTTGATATGATTTTTTCAAATTTAGCCATACAGTGGTGCGCTAACCTTGACGGCCTGTTTGCTCAATTGGCCAGCAGCTTAGTGGGTGGCGGTCAGGCGTTCTTGAGCACCTTAATTGAAGGCTCTTTATTTGAACTTAAATTCGCTTGGTCAATGGCCGATGCGGGTGTTCACGTTAATCGTTTTTCAAGTTTAGACGCATTGAAAGCAAGTTGTGAGCGTGCGGGTTTGACTATTAATATCTGTTATGTCGCCGATAAGGTACAATATTTTAATGATTTACCCAGTTTACTGCGTAGTGTAAAAAAAATTGGTGCGCATAATATGAACCCATTGCGATCAAAAGGACTGTTAGGCAAACAAAAATACCAACAGTTTGTTGATGCTTACCAAGGCTTCAAAACCAACCAGCAACAATTTCCACTCACTTACCGAGTGGCATTTTTAGCGGTAGAAAAACCGGCTTAAATAGTTATTTTTGGAATAATCGCATGTTCAGTGCTCAGCAAAAAAAGTGGTTTATTACAGGCACCGATACTGATGCCGGTAAAACAGTTTTTGCCACGGCTTTGTTAAGAGCGTGTCTGCATAACGGATATACAACGGCGGCACTCAAGCCAATTGCTGCGGGTGGTGTGTCAACAGACGCCGGCTTTTTTAATCAAGACGCTTTATTATTGCAGGCTGCTGCCAGTCAAAATAACAGCTACCAACAAGTCAACCCTTACCTTTTTAAGCAAGCAATCGCGCCTCACATTGCCGCTAAAAATGACAACCGAGAGATTCTTCTCGATCAATGTGTCGAATGTTGCTCGTCCGTCATGGATTCAGACGCTGATGTCATTGTCGTAGAAGGGGCCGGTGGTTGGCTGGTGCCATTGAATAGTCAGCATAATATGGCTGATTTAGCGGGTGCGTTAGGCTGTGAGATAATACTTGTTGTTGGCTTGAAATTAGGTTGCATTAACCATGCGCTATTGACGGTTGCTGCAGTGGAGCGGAGCGGCTTAAGGTTGGCTGGTTGGGTAGCAAATCATTTGTCATCAGATATGCCAAGTTACCAAGAGAATATTGCTGCATTACAGCAGCGAATTACAGCGCCTCTTATCGCTGAGATACCCTTTGTACAACCAATCGACCCAGAGAGTTTAATCGTATATATCAATTTACCGCTATTGTTTAAAGACCAAGTGCTTTAAATGGTATTGTTTGAATTATCCCACACTTAGGTGATCATAGATGACTAAAGACCAAAGCTTCACTCCTCAAGAGCCGGCCTCCAATATTTTACGTGCTTTGGAAGATGCTGACAGGGTTGAATTAGAGCAGGCCCAGTTATCAGACCAAGACCTTGCTCGAGTTGAGCAATACTTATCTTCTCCTGTTCATTCCATCGATCGAAAGCCGTTCAGTGTGGGTCTCATGATAGGGGTATTAATCACCACAGTGGTTGGCCTGGGATTGCTTAGCCGATTTATCGCATGGCTAGTTCTGGCATAATTTGATCTGAAAGTCCTTATGCTGGTCTTTTGCGTTAACTAATTGTTTTAAATGATTGGCATTTAACGCATTGGTTTCGTTTTTCTTGTATTTTTCTTGTATT
>DDED01000200.1:0-6034 GCA_002336035.1 Cellvibrionales bacterium UBA1963 | reverse complement strand
GTATTTTTCTTGTATTTTTCTTGTTTTTTCTGAAATGTAAAATTTTCCCGACTGTTTGTATGCAGTGTTCGACAAATGTTAACTCAATGTTTTTATTCAATATTTTTTACTTTTGTGTATTTTTCGCACATAAAAGGTGCAATTATTATTTTTGAGAATAAAGAGCTCCTATCTTTATAAGCATAAGTTATATTGAATGATTATGGTTTAAATGGTTGAAACATATAATTATTTTGCCATAATCAGTGTTGTTATTCACATTTCTTCGACTGCAATAGCCATTTTTAACCGGTTAGATTAATTTTACATCAAGGCTTCTCAATAGCGTGCGTTTTTACACTGAAGGCGTTTAGAATATAAAAAATTAAAGATGTAAATGGAATTTAAACTTTAGCGATTGATAACCTTGAGGGCCTCATTTTGAGAATTGGATATTTAGAAGATGAATACTCGCAATCAGAGTTAGTAAAATCTTGGTTGATGGGAGAGGGATTCTCCGTAACGCATGCATCTACCGGCAGAGGCTTTATTAGTTTATTGGCTGATAATCCTGTCGATTTGTTGATTTTAGATTGGCAGCTGCCCGATATGGAAGGGGTTGAGGTGCTCTGTTCTGTTCGCGATCAGCTCAACTCTGATGTGCCCGTTGTTTTTGCAACGCAACGCGATGCTGAATCAGACATCATCACTGCTTTAGAGGCGGGCGCTGATGATTATCTTGTCAAGCCGTTAAACAAAGGTGAGCTACTTGCCCGGTTAAATGCATTAGCCAGACGCTCAGGAATGAGTACCGGTGAATCCCGTATTCGCTTGGGGCCTATCGTCCTTGACACAGTCTCGCAGACGATTACATCCAATGGCCACCCAGTTAAACTTACGCCTAAAGACTACCAGCTCGCTTGCTGCATGCTAAAAAACGAGGGTAAGCTCTTGTCGCGCGATTATTTATTGCGTGAAGTATGGGGAATCGATGCTTCTCTCAATACTCGAACGGTTGATGTTCACGTAAGTAGAATTCGCCGAAGCTTAAATATTGGTCCTGAAATTGGTTATTGCATAAAAACAGTCTATCAACATGGTTACCGTTTAGAAAAAATTGATAAAATTGATAATGTAGTGCCTGCCGATTAAGGGCAATTAAATAGTATAAATATTTCTCGTGAGCTTAAAGAGTTTTGGCCCCGCCGTATTAAAAACTAAAGCCGTTAAGATGAGAGTGCTCTACCAAGGAGGGTTATCCATAAATGGAAACATTGCAGACCTATCTGAGAGTCGTATTATGCGTTATGAAATATGCTAATGTTTATAATACATGCCCTCAAGCAATTGGCAAAAAAATACGTTTAACGATAGTTGTAACTTTAATGTTTATTTTTAGTGCTAATCAAGCGGCTGCCCAATCCAAGGATCAATCTTATGTTGTTAGACCCGGTGATTCTATTTGGAAAATTTGCCAGCAATTAACCGATTATCCAAAGTGTTGGTTAGAGCTGGCTAGCTACAATCAAATCGATGAATCGAGACCCTTATCCGCACACCAGCGACTTAACATCCCTCGTCAGTGGTTATCAAATCCTGCTATTACTGCCAATATTATTCATGTCTCAGGCACGGCTAGATACCAAGCTAAAGGCAAATCACTAACCCCGCTATTTAAGGGACAAAAGCTACTTGTCGGTGACAGCGTCTCAGTTGATGCTGGGTCTGTGACGATTCAATTTGCTGATGGAGCAGTATTGTTGATGGAAGAAAATACTGATATTACTATTGATGCAATGTCTGTATTTCTGTTAAAAGATGCATTTAAATTTGATGTGCGCCTACCCAAAGGCGGTGTGAAGGTGACCGTGCCAAAACGGTTCCCTAAAACACAATTTAACGTAAGAACTCCTGCAGGTGTGGCCGCTGTTCGCGGGACTGAGTTTAGAGTATATAGCGGTAGCAATGCTATTCTCGATAACAATATATTAATCAAAAGCGAAGTGCTTGAAGGCGAGGTTGAAGTAAGTTCTCAAGGAGTCGTGCAGATTGTCAGCGCAGGTTTTGCAGTCAGTGCTACCGAGGCATCGCCATTATCTCAAGCGGTGCAGTTGATAAAAGCCCCCAAATGGAATTTCAGCTGCAGTGATCCTGGTTACGTTGAATGGCAAAATTCATCGAAAGCTAAGCAGTATAATTTAGTCTTGATGGAAGATGATGATCAAGTCGATAAGGTGTTACAAACTGTCGCTTTAGAGGGATCGCATTACACGTTTAAAAACTTAGCGGACCGCTGCTACCAAGTGAGGGTAAATGCCGTCGATGATTCAAGTTACCGAGGCTTAGAAGCGCAACGTAAGCTGTGTTACACCCGTTATTTAACCCAGCCATTACTGGGTTCAGCAACGTTAACAAAAAATGACATACAGCTTAATTGGGCGCCAGTTGAATATGCTACCGGCTATGTGGTTGAACTTAGTAAAGATGAAGATTTTACTGATATCATTGCCAGTAAAGTGTTTGATGTGAATGACGTGCAATGGCACTTTGATAAAAACATATCGTCAGTATTTATTCGAGTCAAAGCAGAGAGTGATAGTCTTAACGACAGTGCGTTTAGCAAAATCTCTTATGTTGAAGTGGCGAATCATCGTCATCGTTGGATGGGCTTGCTATCAAGCATATTTGCTATTCTAATTATATGAAGCTATTCATTCACTGTAAGGGTATTTAAAGTGGTAAGTAATACCAAGACATCGGCTAGTTTTAGTATTTTACTATCCGGTGTGATTGCCTTTTCAATTAGTTTTTTCGGATTGCTGTCATCAATCGAGGTGTCATACTATGATAAATTATTGCAAAATAATTTATTGTCCTACCCCGATGACATTATTATTGTTGCAATTGATGAAGCTTCAATCGAGCGCTTAGGCGCTTGGCCATGGGACCGTCACCATCATGCAAAGCTTGTAGAGCGTTTGGCCGAGGCCAGCGTAATTGTTTTTGATGTTATTTTTGCCGAGTCTCAATCATCTTTGGTTAATACACTACAACAAGATGCTTCAGCCGATACGCATTTTTCACAAGCCATTAAAAATAATAAAAAAGTGGTTTTGCCGCTACATATTGAGCAGATTCGATTTCAAGGAGAGCTAATAGAGGTATTACCTTTAGAGATTTTTTCGCGCCATGCGCAAGCTCTGGGGCATGCTCACGTCGATTACACCAGTAGAGGTGTAGCACGGGGCATTTATCTTTATGAGGGTCTTGGTGGGCCTGTCTGGCCTCATCTGTCGGTGGCAGTAGCTGAGTTTTTGGATGAATTACCCGATCAGATGCCAGGTGTTCGCTCCCAGCATTTGAATTTCGCAGCGAATGAGATTTATCGAGATCATTTTAATAGGTTAAAATTTTTTGGCACTCCAGGATCAGTCTATAGAATCTCTTACATTGATCTATTAGAAGGCCGGGTTCCAAAGGAATTGCTGGTGAATAAGCGTGTATTTGTTGGTGCAACAGCCACAGGATTAGGCGACGAAGTACCAACTCCTCTGGGTGCATTTGCAGGCGTTGAATTTAATGCCAGCGCTTACCATGCAATACGATCAAACGGTTATATTGACAGTCCAGCGGTACTAACTCACGCAATAATATCAGCCTTAATCGTTATTTTAATTACACTCCTGCTGAGTCGTCTTTCGCCGGCGCTATTTTTTTTATTTACTTTCGTACTGATTTTACTGGTCAGTATGGCAATAGCGTTATCGTTTTTGTTGATTGATTTTTGGTTTTCACCCGTAGCAATCATATTTGGCATGGTGTTGTTTTTCCCGTTATGGAGTTGGCGGAGAATTGAAATGGCGTTGTTTTATTTACAGCAGGAACTGATTCAACTCAAATACACGCAAAAGAAAATAAGTTTGAGTAAAGATGATATTAGTTACAGGTTGAATAGCTTGATACGCGTTGGAGTGATTGATTCTTGGGAAATTGAAAATCCGTTGCTTAAAAAAGTAAATGCCTGGCCAGAATATAAATACAAAGATAATATTTTACACACTAATTTTTTAATCGATCAGGCTAGCTACCGTTTAACCGTTCATAGTCTCAGTGGTGAAAGCAAAATAATATCGATACTTGAGTCTGTTTTGTCCGAGTTGGATAGTAATAATTTAGAAAAAGCCTCTTCCTATGAGTTAGTTGAAAAAACTATCGATGAGATTTATCTACTTAAAGATATGGCTGAAAAATCAAGAATCAGAATGGACAGAAGTATGGCCGAGCTTGAGGACGCGATACTCGTGGCTGATGCGTCAGGAATAATTATTTTCTCCAATCGAAAGGTAGAAGATTTTTTTCAAAGATCAATGTTAGGTCAGTCAATTGTGGATCTGAAAGCAACGATTAAGGCCTATGATTGGTTGAGTATTTTGAGAAATTTAATGGTAGATGAAGAAGGCATATATCAAGAAATAAAATTAGATGGAGACCGATGTTTTTTATGTCAAGCGACGGTCATCAAAGACGATAGTCCATTAGTCGATACTTATATTTTTGTGTTTACCGATGTTACTCAGTTAAGGAATTTAGAGCGCACTAAGAATGAAGCGTTAGCGTTCTTATCGCACGATATGCGCTCACCTATTGTTTCATTGTTGGCATTGCTTGAGAGCTATCGTATTAATAATTTCGATGATGACAATAAGCTAAGCAGTGCGTTTATTGACAACATAGAACTTTGTGCTAGAAAAAACCTTAAGTATTCAGAGGATTTTCTGCAGCTAACTCGCGCAGAAAATATATCTCAAGAGGTATTTAATTTAATTGATATGCATGGACTTATAGACGGCGCATATTCCCAGGTTTTCGGGTTCGCTAGCAATAAAGGTGTTTTCATAAAAATTGATCGTGTTGACGATGATTGCTGGATGCTTGGTGACGCACATTTGCTCGAGCGAGCGATCGCCAATATTTTATTGAATAGCGTTAAGTATTCGCCAAAAGGCGCTGAAGTCAAAGTCCGTTTGTCGCTTAATCGAGGGGTACAATTAGAAATAGAAGACGAAGGCCTGGGCATTCCTAAAGAAAGTATTCCTTATTTATTTGAGCCATATTTCCGTGTTAAAGATAAGCAGAAAAAATTATCGGCGCTCAATGTAGGCGTCTCCAGTAATGTAGAGGATTCAAACTATGGTGCAAAGAGTTACGGTCTCGGTTTGAGTTTTGTTTATACTGTTATTAGTCGTCATGGCGGGACTATTCATGTGCAATCAGAACTGGATGTAGGGAGTCAGTTTATCATGAATTTCCCTCTGCACAGTATAGGTTAGTGCCGCCACACAAGCCCCCCTTTTTTGTTAACCCTTTAGGAAAAAATAATGAGAAACTTTTTATTGTTATTAATGTTAAATTTGCCTTTTTTTGTCCACGCCGAGCCTGTGTCTTCTGAATTTGAACTTGGCTTATTGAGCACTTCTGGCAACTCGGAAGGGAAAACAATTAACAGCCAGCTGATCTTAATAAAAGAAACGACCGCCTGGGTTTATAAGGGGAGTGTCGCGGCTTTATTTGATTCTAGTAACAAGATGACCAGTGCTGAAAAATATAACCTTGATCTTCAGGCAGATAAAAAGTTACCAGCGAAGCAAACATTTTATCTATTGTTTGCTAGTGAGAACGATCGATTCAGTGGCTTCGATCATCAAACCAGCATTGGTGTGGGTTATGGCTGGCAGTTGATTGCTACTGACGTGCATACCTTGGGGTTTGAAATCGGACCAGGTTACCGTGTTAATGCGTTGGCGGAACAGCCGGATGAAAAAGAGTTGACCCTTCGTGTCGGTGAGAGTTATCAGTGGCAACTGAGTAAAACAGCCACTCTTTCACAATACCTCAAGCTTGAAGGCGGTGGCGATAACACCATTAGTCGTCTGGGCGTTAATCTTAAGTCACAATTGCTCGGCAATTTATCTTTGAGTATTGGTATTGATGGTAAGTACACTGAGCATGTGCCATTGGGGCGCGACCATGCAGACACAGAAACTTATGCCAGAAT
>DDED01000113.1 GCA_002336035.1 Cellvibrionales bacterium UBA1963 | reverse complement strand
TGAGCGCAGAGGGCTTGACCTAGAACCTATGGTGCTTGATGCCATAACCAGTAATGACAAGTATCGAGCCTGCTTTATTCGCTGCTGCTTCAAGGCAATACACACAAAACTCGCAGCAAAAACTAACAACGCCCACCAGGGTAATATCGGTATGTTAACACCTTGTAAATGTGAGTTTGGATCAGTGCCCGCCTGATATTCTTCAATATTACTTAGGCCGTCTTCATCGGGGTCATCGCTGGCATCGTCAGCATTTAAAGGGTTAAACCCATTAAGCTGCTCCCAAAAATCAGGCATGCCATCACCGTCATCATCGAGGTCGACAAAATTTGCTATTTTGTCACCATCGAGATCAGGACTATTTTGCACCTGCGCACTGACGATGTCATTCATCACATCAAAATCAAATTTAACTTTTGGCCCATCTGAACGAGTAACTTTTACTAAACGATCTAGTCCGTCATAGTCATAGGTGACCATCAAATTAGAAAATGCCGTTGAAGGAAAAATTAAAAATAAAACTAGCAACCGTATTAAAAAAGTATAGTGCATCATACAAACCCCGCGCCGAATCGATCCATTAGAGAAATCTAAATAGTTTTCTTCAATGAATTCTCGCGGCATCCTTACTTGGGCTAAGTAGAAATTAATTTTTTAACGACTCAATAGACTGTTATCTACCCCCACCCTAACAAATGCATCACTCTGCGTTTGTAAAGCCTTGTATAATCGCGGACAAAAAAAAGGGCCGTAACGGCCCCAAAGCAACAAAGAAATCAGTGGACTAGCCGCGAATTAAGGCGGCAAGGTGATCGTGTTCTATTGAGTGCTGACATTGGTCGTCGCGACTCAGCGCAATACAAGACAAACCCCATGGGTTCGGTGAGACTGACCAAGAATGATCGCTTTGCAAGGTTTTAGCCACAGCAAATAGCGCGATTATCATCATCATTATTGCAATGAATAATGCTCGGTATCGATAGACGTTTATCGGGATTTTATTCATACTGGTTCTTCACATATTGTTGATATTGACCGAAACTAATGTGCCGTCAAATACAGTCAGGGCGGCACACAGTAAAAAAATTCTTAGCACATATTTGACATTTTTCAATGTAGATTGATCGGCCGTATGGTTCAAGCCTAAAATCAAATGTTGCCCGAAACTAGGTTGGCATTTTGTAAAATCGTCCGTAATTGTGTTGCTCAACCTCGACCCGACGCAGGAAAAATTTACATTTAATCGGCGCATATCAGCGAAATAATCGCCTAAGCTCGGCGCTGCGACATTGCACTCGCGTCGTTGCTTTTCGCCTGTGACCGATAATCGGTTGGGTTCATGCCGGTTAATGAAAGAAACGCTTTGCGAAACGTGCGCCCACTGGCATAACCCAATGCTTCGGCTATATCTTGTATCGAATCGCCTTGCTTCAGCAACTCAGTCGACAACCGCTCAAAAACGCTGTCACGAATGTCGCGGAAACTGCTCTGATTCACTGACAGTCTTCGGCGCAACGTTCGCTGGTCACAATGAAAATAATCGGCCACACGTTGCATATCACTGTAATAACGAAAATCTTCTTGCAAAAGATGCTCAACCTGCGAAGGAATTGAGTTGGTTTCAATTAAACTGTCAAGCAACGCATTACAGACATTGCTGCAGGCTTGCTCAGTGGCCGCATTGGTGTTGGATAATCCAATTACTAATGTCGAAGGGTCAAATAATATTGCATTATTATCGCAATTAAACACGACCTCACAGTCGAATAGATTCTCATATTCAGCACGATAGCCTGGGTCATCAAACGACAAATGCAATGCTTTTATACTTGTCTTATGGCTAATAATAGCACTTGAAAAGCGCACTGAATTTGCAAAAAAAAGATCAATATAAAAACGTTTTAAGCGCTCATTATCGGTATGAACATCAAACCTTATTTCACACGTTTGATCACTAAACTCTAACTTAAATTCAGCAAATTTGCCCAGAATTAATCGTTGGTACCGCGCAGCCGTTGCGATAGCATCGAAGTCTTTTTTAGTGGATAAAATCGCATAACTAACGACCCCAAACGCACTCATACCCATTTCAACGCCAAATAATAGGCCAAGATTTTTTTTACTCGATAACTCCAACGCATTGTGATAAATCTTGAGTAGCACCTCATGGCTTAAGAGGCTCATGGCGTCTTCGTGCTCACGAGACAAGTCATGCTTAGACAAGGGCACCCCGTTCAATAACGCCTCTCGATGAAAGCCTAATCGTTCAAATGTCTCAACGGTACGAATGACGTAAGTCTGTAGAATTTCATCGCGCAAGCCGTGCGTAATGCTTGGTTTTGAGATCAATGGTTTTTTTGTATCAGTTATGTCTACCGTCATGGTCTTCGTCCTTAATTGCCTGCGTCCCTTTATAGAGTAGAATACTCTTTTTATTTTTGTAAGCACTTCAAATGCGTTCTGTATTTTTTTTACAATTACATTGATCATTTCAGTTCATTGATTCGCCAGAACCTAACCGTCTGCATGGCCGTTTAGCCTGTGCGTCAGGTTATCGCTTTGGCAATTCTTGTTACACTGATCCAGTTGCGTTAAAAACGCCGTGCGCATGAAATGGTCCGTTATGACCGTTACGGCTCCATATCGGCATTGCCGTGGTGCCTTTCTCGATACTTCTGTGCAAACCGCATCTACCACACGGGGCAATGCCTTTAGGAACCTCAAAAGGTACCCGTGAATACATGCCTTTTTTGTGGTTGT
>DDED01000053.1 GCA_002336035.1 Cellvibrionales bacterium UBA1963 | reverse complement strand
CATAGAGATCCTTTAAAGACGGTACCTTCTGGTTTATCGACCCTTGCTGTATCTCGATACATGCGCAGCGACCGAGAAAATCTGGAGCAATTAAGGGATCTGACAGGCAATGCAAGAAACGACATGATGATGGATATTCATCGACGAAGGCTTGCTGGCGAGTTACCTGAACGTTTTATTGACTTGCATTTCAGCGATTTAATGAGTGACCCAGTTAAGGCGCTTGAGTCGGTTTATCGTATATCGGGTAAGAAATTCACTCAGGAGTACCAACAAACGATTAAAAACTATTTAGCTCAAAAGCCTAAAGGTAAGCATGGTAAACACAGTTATCGACCAGAGGACCTGGGTATGGATACCGAAACACTTAAAAAGGAGGCTAAAAGCTATATTGAGAGTTATCAGGTCAAAATAGAGTCGTAAAGTAACGAAAACCCATTCAATTGAAGTGGTATTTGAATTAAATTGCTAATAAAAGCCTTCTGTGGAGCTGTTAATATAGATTAGGGTCCTGTTTCGAAAGGATTTAAATTTCGACTGGTGAAATAATGAATAATAAAACAAATAATGAATCATCTCCGCATCAATCATTTTCTGACGAACAAGCTGCGGCTGACATTGAGCAAGCCTTTGGCGTCAAGCAAGACATAAGTTTAGCCGGTAAGAATCGGCGAAATTTGTTCATGCAATTTGGTGTACATGGTTCGATCTTTGTAGCAGCCCTGACTTTTTGGGCGGCAGCAGACGCATGGCGGCTAGTTTCAGACTTGGCGTTCGCATCAGGTTTCTCCGTGCTGGCCTCAGTGCTATTCGGTATTGCGATGGCGCATATTCTTCATGAATGGAGTCATTTTTTGGGTGCATATTTTTCGCGTGCAGACTATACCGTTAAAGAAAAGCCAGCCCCGTTATTTTTTGATTTTGATTATAAAAATAATAGCAAAAAACAATTCTTGTCTATGAGTATTGGCGGCACAGTGGGGAACATATTATTCTTGATGGCGATTTATTTTGCCATTCCGATGGATAGCATCGGTAGAATGATGCTTTTATCGGTCGCCATTGGCATGACATTTTATGTTTCGGTCATTGAGTTTCCAGTTATAAAGTTAGCCAGCGGTGGAATGTCAGCAATGGAATCATTGTTGGCGCACTTAGGTCAAGGACAAGCTATTCTAAATATTGCATTACTTTCTGGTGTTGTGGCGACAATGATGAGCTTTTTACTAATATTTTTATAGCAGTTATATTTTATAGATCAACAGGTAAATCACATGTCGGAAAAATCAAAACCCACTCAGCCACGTCGTTTTCAAGATATATCACAATGGCATAAAGAATTAGACGTAGCTGTTATTGGCTTTGGCGGTGCAGGCGCTTGTGCGGCGATAGAAGCCAGTGATGCGGGTGCAGAGGTAACGATATTTGAGCTGGCCAGCGCTTCTGGTGGGTCAACAGCCATGTCGAGTGCTGAGATTTATTTAGGCGGCAATGGTGGAACACGCGTACAAAAAGCGTGCGGTTATGAGGATTCTACTGAGAATATTTATAACTATTTAAAACTCTGCAATGGAGAGCAGGGCGATGATGATAAAATTCGTGCGTTTTCGGAAGGCGGTTTGTCGCACTTTAATTGGTTGGTTGATCGGGGCATACCGTTTAAAGATACCGAGTTTAAAGAAAGGGCTATAATGGTCACCACCGATGACGGCATTTTGTATACGGGCAATGAAAAGGTTTGGCCATTTAATCAAGTGGCAAAGCCGGTTCCCCGCGGCCATAATCTGCATGTCGAGGGCGATAATGGCGGCCCTTTATTCATGAAGATAATGACAGAAAACGTAGAGAATCGTCAGATTAATGTCGAGTATGAAACCAGGGCTTTGACATTGATTCAAGACATTGACGGAGAAGTGAAAGGCATTGTCGTTAGACAAAATCAACAAGAGCTCAACATTAAAACACGTAAAGGTGTGGTGTTATGTGCAGGTGGTTTTGTTATGAACGAAAGTATGCTGAAGCGATACGCGCCAATGCTGTCTAAGTGCAATGCGCCAACGGGCAACCCCGGTGATGATGGCGCGGGTATCTTGATGGGCATGGGCGTTGGCGGCGCGGCAATTAATATGCATGAGGGACTAACGACACTGCCTTTTTACCCCCCTGCGAGTCTAACCAAGGGTATCTTTGTTAATTCCGCTGGCCAACGGTTTATTAACGAAGACTGTTACCACAGTCGAGTCGGGAACTACTGCTTGCAGCAACCTGGCGATAGAATATTTTTGGTCTTTAGTATCGAAAATATTGGTGACTACCAAAACAGTAATTATATGGGTGCTGATATAGCCGGCACCGGTGAAACAATCACCGAGTTAGAAAGTGAGTTAGGTCTCCCGGAAATGGCCTTAAAACAAACGGTTGAATTTTATAATCATTACGCTGCGAAGGGTGAAGATCCTAAGTTTCATAAAATCCCTGAATGGTTAGAACCTATTAAAGGACCATATGCCGCTCTTGATTGCAGTCTTGGTCGTGGAGCAATGTATTCAATGTTTACCCTTGGTGGTTTGGATACATTGCCCAGTGGCGAAGTATTAACGGGCGAGCGTGAAGTTATAAAAGGCTTGTACGCGGCAGGTCGAACTACGGCAGGCATGCCACGCACCGGTGATGGATATGCCAGTGGAATGTCAGTGGCTGATGTAACCTTTTTTGGCCGCTGGGCCGGAAGAACAGTGGCAGCCGTAGCTAAAAGTTAAACTCTATTTTTGAATGATTGAAAATATGCCAGTAACTACCGATAAGCATCTGCGTTATACAACCTTTACGTTGAGTTGTTTGATAATTCTATTGTTTTTGAGCGGATGTATAAGCCCCCCTAATAATCTTCCCGTTTCAATCGTAACCGATCAACCCCAGCGATTAGGTGCCGATTGCCAGCAGGCGTTAGACCATAGTCATGAATTAATTCAAAATCATAAAGTCCTAGAAGCTGAGAAAGACCTAAAGACATTAGCTCGGTTGGAGTGCAAAAGCGGTTATGAGACCGATCAGTACTTGCGTTTACTTGCTTATGCATTATCCCATCAGAAAAAATATCCTGAAGCGATTAAAACTTACCAGAAAATTATTAAAAGTAAGTATCTCGACTTAGTGACCAGAAGTGAGGCGGTTTATACACTGGCCCAAGTTTATTATTTGCAAGGAGATTATCAAAGTGTCATTACACAAGTTGCAGACGCCAATTCAAGGCAACTATTGATAGATGATGATCTACAAGTCTTAGTTGCGCGGAGCTACTATCATCGAGCTGACGCAGCTAATGCAATGGCGATAATGGGCCCTATTATTCAGCAAGCTGTCATACAAGATCAGGTAATTAAAGAACCTTGGCTAGTGTTTTCATGGGGTTTATACCTCGATTCACAATTTTTTGAGCATGCTTTAGTGGTGGGTGATCAATTAATGGCGCATTATCCCAATGATCAATACCGCAATCGCATAAAAATAATGTGCCAGCGCGAAGACTTATTGCACTTATGCGGTATGACAGTGAAATAGTCGAATGGTGTCTTAGTCTATTTTACCTGTTACTCTCACTCGTTTTGAAATCTTTTCAGCGTCATCAGTCCGAGTTTCATTACGTTTTTTGATCTGATTGTCAATATAGTTTTTACCCGCAATTATTAAGCCTGTGAGAATAAAAGCGCCGGGTGGCAAAATCGCCAGTAAGAATTGAGGATAATCAGCATAAAAAGTTATCTTCCAATCGATCGCAGCGGCACCAAATAATAAATCCATATTAGCAAATAACGCTCCAGTGCCAATCAGCTCACGCATTGCACCGAGAAGATATAAAGCTAATGCGAAACCTATACCCATCATTAATCCATCGTAGATGGATGCGCCCACAGTATTTTTACAGGCAAAACCATCAGCACGACCTAAAATTAAGCAATTGGTCGTTATTAATGGTAAGAAAATGCCAAGTATCTCATACAGTTCATAAGTGTAGGCTTGCATTAATAATTCTATGCAAGTGACTGCGGCTGCGATGATCATCACAAATGTAGGTAAACGTATGGCCGCGGGTGTCACATTCTTAATAATGGACACGAAGGTATTCGAGGCAACCAAAACAAAAATGGTTGCAAGTCCCAAGCCAATTGAGTTAACTACTGAATTCGATACGCCCAGTAATGGACAAAGCCCTAGTAGCTGCACTAAAGCAGGATTATTATCCCACAAACCATTGCGGGTGATGTCTGCATAGTTAGTCATTGCTTACCTTTTGATGAGTATTTTTAGCAATTTTTTCCAGAAGTTGTTTAATAAAAAGCTGGTGATAATTGAGTGTTCGAGCAATGGAGCGAGTGACTGATCGAGGCGTAATGGTTGCGCCAGTGAAACCATCAAACATACCGCCACTTTTTTTTACTGTCCAATCTTCAGTCTTGGTGTTTTTAAGACTTAGATTATTGAATGACAGTATCCAGGGTGACTTTCTCAATTCGATCTTGTCGCCTAGGCCTGGTGTTTCCTTATGATTGATGACCCTGACGCCAGCAATAGAATTGTCGTCAATATTTATGCCAATAATATAATTAATATCGCCACTGTAACCGTCTGTTGTTGTCACTGGATAGACGATTACTGATGGCTTTCCTTGTTGAGAGGCAAGGTAGATTGTTTGAGCTTGTCGATGGCCAAGCTCACTAACTTGTAGATGAATATTGTCTGCCAGTAAGTCATTATCATGTGACGTCTGTGGAACAATTTGATACAGAGCTTTGAGCTGCGCACGTTTTTTTTGTTGTTGGATATTATCAGCTGTATTAATGTAGGTTAGTGCAATAATAATTGTACACACTAAGGCAAAGGCACCGAGCGCTAAGCTATTAATAATAATAGATCGAGATAAGCTTTTATCATGAACGGCGACTTTACCGCCAGTCTCTAATTGCTCTTCAGTGTCTTGTTGATCGCTCATAGATGGTTTAGCTCTTCTTTTGGGTATTGTGACCATAAGGCTTGGTTTGTGTATAGTGGTCTATTAACGGTGCTGAGAAGTTCATTAGCAGTACCGCAAAAGCAACCGCATCAGGGTAGTTACCCCATTTTCGAATTATGAACGTTAATAAGCCAATTCCCGCGCCATAAATGACTCGTCCTTTATTGCTCGCCGCGGATGAAACGGGATCTGTTGCAATAAACCAAGCCCCAAACATGGTTGCGCCGCCAAGCAAATGAAATAACGGCGAGCCTGCGCTGGCGGATGATCCGCCGTCGTAAAATAATGCAGACATAATCAAGATGGCTAACAGCATTGAAACGGGCGTGTGCCAAGTAAAAATCTTTCGCTGCAATAAAAAAATACCACCGACAAGAAAGCCTAGATTTACCCATTCCCAACCATATCCACTCCAGCGTCCAAATTGTGGATACTCATTAATTAGATCTTCAATCATTAAAGCGTCATTTTGACGAACTAAGTCTAAGGGCGTTGCCATGGTAAATCCATCAATGATTGGTTGCTCTATTATGGTTAAAGCTATGAGCAAAGCGTTAATTGGATTCGGAATGGATAACTCATCAGGTGTGAGATAGATTGGGGCAGGCCAAGAGGTCATAGCAACAGGGAATGAGATTAATAATGCAACGTATCCGACCATGGCGGGATTAAAAGGATTGTAGCCCAAGCCCCCGTAGAGTTGTTTGGCAACAATAATGGAGAAAAAAATACCTACTAGAATAATCCACCACGATGAATAAGGCGGTAAAGCAATAGCTAGTAATACAGCAGTAACTATCGCTGTGTAGTCATTGAGATAAAATTTAATTGGCCTTTTTCGAAGTTTTAATGCGCTTGCCTCTAGTGCAATAGCAAATATCACAGCCAAGAGAATATTAACTAACGTCCCCCAGCCAAATGCAAAAGTCAGCGCTAAAACACCTGGCAGAGTGGCTAGTAAAACTAACTGCATTACCTGACCGGTAGTTTGCCGATTATGTGCATGCGGTGATGTTACTCTCATTAAGGCCATGATCTTCTATCCATTACTCTGTTAAGCCTTATCGTTAGTAAACGATATTTTTTGGTGGTCATCTAATGCTTGTTGGCTGCTGATTAATTTAGCTTGCGCTTTTTCTAACCCAGTTTCAATAATAGTAATATTTTTATCGTTATTTTTTTTTGCTTCAGAAAATTTAATGTGTAATTTCTCTAAACGTTGTTGTGCATTTTCAACTGCCCGAGTGAGTTTGGCTTCTGGATCTGCTTGATCTTGTTCTAGTTGCGCTTCACGCTTCGCTTGAGCGCGCGCAACGGGGTCCTCGTTGGTAGCAGCACTGGCAGATTTTTTCTCTTGCGCACGCTTAATAGCTGCTTTAATGGTTGCATCACGGTCTTCGGTTGATTTAGATGAGGCAGCTGAATCATTACTAGCGGTTGATGTAAGTGAAACATGTTTATCAGTTTTATTTGAATTTTTTCTAGCCGTTTGACGAGCCTCTTTTGCGGCTATTTTTTCTTGTTCAAGTCTCAGTAATCGGTCCTGCCTAGTATCAAAACGACGTTTAGCCAACTCAGCATTGTGATGATCGACTTCACGTTGTTTTATGTCGGTCTTTGAGGCACGATAATATTGCACTAACGGTATATTGCTTGGGCATACATAGGAGCAAGCGCCGCATTCGATACAATCAGCGATGTTATGTTGTTCTAACTTTTCAAGTTCTTTACCTTGTGAAAACCAATATAATTGTTGGGGTAGTAAAGACGCGGGGCAGGCTTCTGCGCACATACCGCAACGAATACACGCTTGTGCTGGCGGTGGTGAGGGTAGCTCTGTCTCAGTTGGTGCTAAAACACAATTGCTGGTTTTGATGATAGGAACTGAAGCGTCATTTAAAGCAAACCCCATCATAGGTCCACCCATGATCAGTCGATTACTAACGTCAGCGCGGTACTGGGACTGCTCTAATAAGAAGCTGACTGGTGTGCCGATAAGCACATGGTAATTACGAGGCTGACTTACCGCTTCTCCTGTCACTGTGGTTACACGTGAAATCAACGGATGGTCTAGGCATACAGCATCTTGAATGGCTACTGCTGTGCCGATGTTATGACAGACTATACCGATATCTGCCGGCAATCCGTGGCTGGGTACTTGCTTACCCGTTAGGATTTGAATGAGCTGTTTTTCTCCGCCTGAAGGATATTTTGTTGGAAAGCTGACAACCTCAACGTCGATAGCGTGATCACTATAAGCTGAAAAATCAATTTTTTCCAAGGCAACCTCAATGCCATTCACTGCATCCATTTTATTATCTTCAATGCCAAATAAGATGGTTTTTGGTTTGATGATCTTTGCTAATATGGCTAAGCCCATCGCGATATCATCAGCATTTTCAAGCATTAGGCTATGATCTGCAGTGATATAAGGTTCACATTCTGTGCCATTGATGATCAGTGTATCAATGGGTTTATTGTTTTTTCCTTTAAGCTTGATTGCCGTTGGAAAACCTGCTCCTCCCATGCCTGCAATGCCAGCATTTCTAATGATCGACAGTAACTCATCGCCACTGAGTTGACTAAAGTCTTTGTTGGTGTTTCTTTCTCGCCATTGATCTAAACCGTCAGTTTTAATTACAATGCACATGTCATCAATGCCTGATGGGTGCGGCACCGATTTATTTTCAATTGCGAAAATAATGCCTGAGCTAGGTGCATGAACTGGCACGCTAATCGCGGCATTTGCTGAGGCGATGGTTTGCCCTTTTAATACGTTGTCGCCAATTTTGACAATTGGTTGAGCGGGAGCGCCAATATGTTGTGATAGAGGGACGTACAAGTAAGGCGGAATAGCGGACAATACAATTGGCTCACCCAATGATTGTGTTTTGTTTTCGTTAGGGTGAACGCCACCGTGTATATCCCAAATTTTTCTCATGAGCTTAGTGTTTAGTTACTCCTGACAAATCCATTGAACGGTGATCGCTGGCGATAATGTTAGCATTGTAAAAGGGATTTCTATCTGGAATCTGCCATTTCCAAGCTTGGGTGCCTACAGAGATAGGTAGCATATCGATACAGTCGACTGGGCAAGGTTCGACGCACAGGTCGCAGCCGGTACATTCAGTGGTGATGACGGTATGCATTACTTTTGCTGCACCTAAAATGGCATCAATAGGGCAGGCCTGAATGCACTTGGTGCAGCCAATACATTCTTCTTCACGAATAAAGGCAACTTTTTTAATATCTTCTTGGCCATGCTCATCGTCAAGTGCTAGCGGTTCTATGTCGAGTAAGTTCGCCAGTTCATTTATGCCGGCTTCGCCACCGGGAGGGCATTTATTAATTGCATCCCCCTCGGCAATAGCTTCAGCGTAAGGTTTGCAACCCGGGTAACCGCACTGCCCACATTGTGTTTGTGGCAAGATAGCGTTGATTTGCTCAACGATAGGGTCACCCTCAACGGCAAACTTCACAGCACCAAAACCTAAAATAGCACCGAATGATAAGCCTAAAGTCGCAAGCGCGATCAATGCGGAGAGTAACGGATTTAAGCTAATAAATTCAACCATTGTTATTCATCGTCAAACGAGTCCTGCAAAACCCATAAATGCCATTGACATTAAGCCGGCGGTGACCATGCCAATAGCTGCGCCTTGAAAGGGTTCAGGTACATCAGCGACGGCTAATCGTTCTCGCATGGCGGAAAATAAAATCAATACTAGTGAAAAGCCAACTGCGGCACCAAAGCCATAGAGAGCCGATTGGACAAAATTATGTTGTTGATTAATATTCAGTAAAGCAACGCCAAGCACGGCGCAGTTGGTGGTAATAAGAGGTAAAAAAATCCCTAGAACCTTGTAGAGCAAGGGGCTGGTTTTTTTTACCACCATTTCTGTGAACTGCACCACTACGGCGATCACTAAAATAAATGCAATGGTTCTTAAATAAGTTAAATCAAGCGGGATTAATAAGTAATTATAAGTGATGTAACTGCATACGGAAGCTAAGGTTAACACAAAGGTTGTGGCGGCAGACATTCCAATAGCCGTTTCAAGTTTATTGGAAACGCCCATAAAAGGGCATAGACCTAGAAACTGCACTAAGACAAAGTTGTTGATTAAAATAGCACTGACGAGCAAAACGGCGAGTTCACTAAACATATTAGCCTGCCTGAATACGATTAAAAATACGTTTACTTAATGGGCATTCCTGGTTGGGCGCCTTCGCCCGGCTCAAGTAAATAAATCTCATTATCATCTGAACCTGCGGCAAGCACCATGCCTTCTGAAATGCCAAACCGCATTTTTCGCGGCCGAAGGTTAGCCACCATAACGGTTAGTTTACCTTCTAAATCACTTGGTTGATAGGCACTTTTAATGCCAGAAAAAACTGTCTTAGTTTGGCCGCCAAGATCCAGTGTCAGCTTCAGCAATTTATCGGCGCCTTCTACATGTTCTGCGCGAGTGATCAACGCAACACGTAAATCTATTTTCGCAAACTCTTCAAAGCTGATTTCTTTTGGATGACTGGCGAGTTCTATTGACTGTTGTTTTGGTGTCATTACCGACGCTTTTATTTCGGTGTTGGATAAGAGCATTTTTTCAATTTGCGTCGTTTCAATTCTTTTTAGTAGTGGCTTAAACGAATTGATTTTCTTTCCACACAGCGAGTTGTTGAGGTCAGTCCAGTTTAATGACGCATTTAAAAATTGTTCGGCATTATTAGCGACTTCTGGAAGAACAGGCTTTAAATAGATAATGAGTATTGCAAATCCACAAATAGCTTGGCTGCAAATACCTTGCAATTCAGAATCTTTGCCGTCTTGCTTAGCGATCACCCAGGGCTGTTGCTCATCAACATATTGATTAATACGATCGGCTAATGACATGATAATGCGCATTGCTTTAGCAAATTCACGTTGCTCATAAGCCTCTGCTATGGCGGCGCTTTCTGCTAATAGGGCCTCATGTAATTCGGGACTCGGTAACTGCTTTGCAAGTTGATTATCAAACCGTTTACTAATAAACCCTGCGCAGCGGCTTGCAATGTTAACCAGTTTGCCAACTAAATCTGAATTAACTTTTTGCACGAAGTCCTCTAAGTTGAGGTCTATATCATCAATACCATTACTCAATTTTGAAGCGAAAAAGTAACGTAAGTACTCAGGCTTAAAGTGTTCTAAGTAGCTGCGCGCCATAATAAAAGTACCGCGCGACTTAGACATCTTTTCGCCATTAACCATTAAGAATCCGTGGGCGTAAATAGCACTGGGTAAGCGCAATTGACAGGCATCTAACATGGCCGGCCAAAATAAACCGTGAAAATTAATAATGTCTTTACCAATGAAGTGAAACAATTCAGTGTCGGCTTTTTCAGCTTGATGTTTATCCCAAAACTCATCGAAATTAAGTTCTGATCGCTGGCAATAGTTTTTAAAACTAGCCATGTAACCGATTGGTGCGTCGAGCCAAACATAGAAAAATTTATTAGGTGCATTGGGAATCTCAAAACCAAAGTAGGGCGCATCACGGCTGATATCCCATTCTTGTAGTCCTGCGATCAGCCATTCTCTGAGTTTATTAGCAACTGCAGGTTGCAGCTTTTCATTGTTAAGCCACTGCGCTAAAAAATCTTTAAATTCAGGCAGTTTAAAAAAGTAATGAACAGATTGTTTGTCAATTGGCTGGGCGCCGGAAATGGTCGAGAATGGATCGATAAGATCGGTGGCCGCATAGGTTGCTCCACAGACTTCACAGTTGTCACCGTATTGATCAGCAGCCTTGCATTTTGGGCAGTGGCCTTTGATGTAACGATCGGCCAAAAATAGTTTTTTTTCAGGATCAAATGCTTGGGTAATGCTTCGTTCGGCGATAAGATTTTTTTCTTGTAGTTTCAGATATATTTGCTCGGAAAAATAACGATTCTCCTCAGAGTGCGTGCTGTAGTAATTATCGTGACTAATAAGGAAATCATTGAAGTCATTGCTGTGTTCTAATTTGACAGCATCAATGAGTTGCTTAGGGCTTTGCTGCTGCTGTTCTGCCTTGAGCATTATGGCCGTGCCATGGGTGTCATCAGCGCAGACATAATGGCATTCGTGACCACGGGAGCGTTGATATCGGACCCAGATATCGGTCTGTATATGTTCTAATAAGTGGCCTAAGTGAAGTGGACCATTCGCATAAGGTAATGCGCTAGTGACTAATATTCGACGATGATTTTGCGCTGACATGTAGATCCTAATAATGTTAAAGCCCTACTGGGCGAATAATTATCAACCATAGGTGATTAATATCCCTATTTTATTCTACCATCCTACAGTGTATGACGGTTTTTATCACGGTGCTGTCAAATAAAATACTATTTGTTCCATGAATGCAATTGAATAAGGGAAGTATCACCGGTCATTTTTGCTTTGCCCAAGGTTTTTTCGGCTAGTTTAGCAACTTTTTTTGCAGTGGCTCTATAGGTGGTAAGTTTGCCTCCATAAATACTAATTACCCGAGGCGCTTGCTGATTATCAATGTGCAAAATTGTATCTCTGGGTTGTTTGGCGAACTGTCGAATTCGGGCGCGCTTGTCTTGTTTTGGTAATACCCTTAACCCTGACCAAGCTCGAATAAAGTTGCCTTGATACGTTGGAAAATAATGAAATAAAACAGCTGCCAAATACTTTACTTCAGCTTCACTTGGGCGACTGTTGGCAGGGCTTCCATGATGTTGAATTTCGGTGGTACCGATCAAAGTACCCCCTTGCCAGGGCATGATAAAAACTGGTCGATGATCATCAGGAGATTCTAGATAAAAAATATCATCCGAGATTGTCTGGTCATATTCAATATGCGTACCCTGTACTAGACTGATTTGAGGGCCTTGCTCGACAAAGTCTATTCGTGATTGAACTTTCTCAACCCAAGGTCCCGCAGCATTTATTAATAGGCGGCAGTCTATTGCGATATTTTTTTTATGGTTAACAGCTTGCACCTTAATCATACCTTTTGAAGATTGATGGGCTGCCATGAATTCTGTTTTTTCAAAAACTTGACAGTGATGATTTTTGGCCGATAGGGTGACAGCTTGGGTCAGCGCAAGATCATCAGTTTGGGAGTCCCAGTATTGAAAGACTGCGATTAGATCATCTTGTTTTAAGCCACTCAACGGTAACATCTGTGTTTTTGATAAACGTTTGAAGCGTGTTTTTTTTCCGAGACCGCCCAAAAATGCGTAGGTATACAGCGCCAAAATTAACTGCCAGCTCTTTAGCCGATTACGACGGTAAACAGGCAATAAGAATTTTCGACGATGGATTAAGCCCGGAGCAATTTTTTCTAAGGTGGCACGCTCTCTCAGAGATTTTCTCACCAATGAGAACTGCCCAGTTTCTATATATCGTAAGCCGCCATGAATAAGTTTACTTGAGCGACGAGAGGTGCCATGACCGATCTGATTGGATTCAATCAACACGGTTGAATATCCGCGGGCAGCCAATGCCTGCGCACAGCCAGCCCCGTGAATGCCGCCACCAATAATTACCGCATCTGCTCTAAAACCGTGTTGATTCACTTGCTAAGCCTCTTTTTGACGGGCCGATTGAATGCTTCAACGAATTGTTGTTACAGTTATTGTAGTAGACGCACACTCAATGCTTGCATGATTAGTAGGATTTGGGCTCAATTAGTTGTTTTTACCCTGCATTTGAACGGTTGAGGGCTTGCTTGATCTCGCTCTAGCAGGCATTATATTTTTCTTCTTCACAGTTATTGAAAAATCATGTCAACCAATGGTGGTGTTATGAATCTCGAGTATTACCCGATTAGAGGCCGCGGCCCACAAGGCGATAAGTTTCAGTTGGCTCGCATTATTGATGAGCAGGGCAATATGTATAAAGGTCAGTACGATCAAGCCATACATTTTGGGTCTGAGGCTGAACTTAAAACATACTTGTCCGATATGTTAAATCTATCAGAATCTGAGTTGTCGATTAAAAAGATGAACCTATAAAAAAAGCCTGCAAATACAGGCCTTTTTTTATAACGCATACACGCGCTAAAAGAACAATAAATACATCCCAAACGCAATGTAAGTGAGGCTAACGACCACTGCTATTGCGACAAGAAGATTTTGATTAAGACCAAATTTATCAGCGTAGTCACCTGCAATTTGCCAACCAGCTAGAATTGAGTTAAGCCCAGCAAGCACCAGCGTGATTGAAAAAAATATCAGAGTTGGTGTGTCTGAGGTCAAGTCTTGCAATACATTGAAGTCAATTATGCCAGGGCTTGCTAAAAACACTAACAACCATAAGCCAAAAATAACGATGGCTAAATTACTAAGTCGTTGGAATATCCACTGATTTATACCCATACGTAAACCCCTGCTAAAATGCTTAAAATGACGCCAAGACTGATAGCAACCCATGATATTATTTTGCCGCTAGAGAACTCCTCGCAATAACCCATATCTTGGATCAAATGCTTGATGGTTCCCATGCAGTAATAGCCAAATGCGGTCAATAAGCCCCAGACTATAAATTGACCGATAAAATATTCTTCTATTAGCTGAGCCAATTGATCAAAAGCCTCCGGCGACTGCTTGGCGTAATAAATACAGCCCAGTAAAATGCCAAGCCCTACCCAAATGACCACGGCGCTAACGCGGTGCGTAATCGAGGCAATAGCGGTTATGGGCCAACTAAATTTCCCGAATTGGATGTCCACTGGATTCGTTTTATTATTTGCCATTGATCAATAACCCTTTGTCAAAAACAAGCCGCTTTGATAAAACAGCACATTGTAAGGTAAGTCATTCATACTCATTTAACGCGTGTTAATTGGCTGATAGTCTCGAGTAGGATAGCCAGTGTAAAGCTGTCTGGGTCGGCCTATTTTGTAAGGTGCACTGTGCATTTCATTCCAATGAGCAATCCAGCCAACGGTTCTTCCGACGGCAAAAATCACGGTAAACATACTGGTCGGAATGCCGATAGCCTTTAAAATAATTCCCGAGTAAAAGTCGACATTTGGATAAAGTTTTTTCTGCACAAAATAATCGTCTTCTAAAGCAATGGTCTCTAATCTCTTGGCGATTTTGAGTAAAGGGTCGTCTTCTAAGCCCAGTTCTGTGAGGACCTCGTCAGCGGTTTCTTTCATAACTTTGGCGCGTGGATCAAAGTTTTTATACACGCGGTGGCCAAAGCCCATTAAACGAAAAGGATCGTTTTTATCTTTGGCCTTAGCAACAAATTCATCAATCCGTGACTCATCACCAATCTCCTCTAGCATTTCTAAAACTGCTTCATTAGCGCCCCCATGTGAAGGTCCCCAAAGTGCGGCAATGCCTGCCGCAATACATGCAAAAGGGTTGGCGCCTGATGAACCGGTTAAGCGAACAGCAGAGGTGGATGCATTTTGCTCATGGTCTGCATGCAGTAAGAAGATTCTATCCATTGCACGAGCTAAGACATGGTTGACTTGGTAATCTTCACAGGGGTTGCCAAACATCATGTAGAGAAAGTTTTCGGCATAACTGAGGTCGTTACGTGGGTACATAAAGGGCTGCCCAATGCTAAACTTATAACTCATTGCGGCCAGCGTTGGCATTTTTGCTATGAGTCGAAACGCGGCTATTTCTCGATGCTTTTCATCGCTGATATCGAGAGAATCATGGTAGAAGGCTGACAGCGCACCGACGACACCGCACAGGATTGCCATAGGGTGGGCGTCTCGTCGAAACCCTGAGTAAAAGGTACTGAGTTGTTCGTGAACCATCGTATGACGGCTAATCGTGTACTCAAATTCAGCTTTCTGCGCTTCTGTTGGCAACTCACCGTAAATTAATAAATAACAGGTCTCTAAGTGGCTTGAATGTTTAGCGAGCTGCTCTATGGGATAGCCTCGATGAAGAAGAACGCCTTTACCTCCATCAATAAATGTAATTTGCGATTCGCATGAAGCCGTAGAAACAAATCCTGGGTCAAAAGTGAATCGGCCGTTCGGTGTCAGTTGCGAAATATCGATCACGTCTGGGCCAATAGTTCCTTGGTAGACCGGTAATTCCAGCGTTGGACCACCGTCTATAGTGAGTGTTGCTTTTGAATCTGACTTATCGGGCATTATTTAGTCCTGTTCTTTGCATTAAGTTCTTTGTGTCAATTCATATCTTTGTAAGCATGAGATCGTTATCTCATGGAACATTTTACCTTTTTTTGTCGTAAATTGGCAGTCGCAGATAGATTTAGCTCATCTAAATTGTTACTTTAGAGTCAGATTTGGGCTGACCAGGCATCGTCACATAACGTGCATGCCGAAGTAAGGATGACTACTGCATGACGCGTTCGTTAAACGTGTAAGGGCTAATCGCCACCATTTTTTGTCATCTCGGTTCATTCCGGCTGATAACTATAGAGCGCTCGACTTTTTTGTCAATCAGTTATGAATCTAATGAATCTTTCGGATTGCAAAGCGAATTTGCAATCTCTCGACTTAAATTGTCATTTTAATGCACTATTCCGCGCATAAACGCTGCTCTGCAGACGACTTTTATTGTTTATAAACCACTTGATGTCTATAATCTCGCAGCTTTAAAGTGGGACGTTACGAGGTTTTTCACCGGTCGTTTTCTGAGAGCCTTGACGTCGTCAATGTTTAACGCGTTATGCGCGCTGTAAACAAGAAGCGATCTCAATAGCAGGGGCATTACTTGTTTTTCTAGAAAATGTCTTGTTTTTTTGTAAGAGGATGAATCCTGAAACACCGAATTAGCGTAATATTAAAGAGTATTTTGGTTTAGCACTTCGCCCAGTAGTGTGCCAATAAAAGGTTACTTAAACAGTGACTTAATTTTTAACCATAAAGATACTGCGAAGGTCAACTAACCGCAGTGATTGGAGTTAAGGCAGCATGGCAAATATTAGAACGCTTACTTATGACGGGGTTATCGTCGGTGGTGGCGGTGCAGGCATGAGAGCCGCACTTCAATTGGCACAGTCTGGTTACAAAACAGCCGTGATCTCCAAAGTCTTTCCGACTCGTTCTCATACAGTATCAGCTCAAGGTGGCATTACTTGCTCAATCGCAAGCTCTGACCCTGACGACGATTGGCGGTGGCATATGTATGACACGGTCAAAGGCTCTGATTATATTAGTGACCAAGACGCAGTCGAATACATGTGCAGTGTTGGCCCAGAAGCCATTTTTGAGCTTGAGCACTTGGGTTTGCCTTTCAGCCGCACAGAATCTGGTCGAATTTATCAGCGCCCCTTTGGTGGTCAATCAAAGGATTTTGGGGCTGGCGGCCAGGCCGCGCGGACTTGCGCGGCAGCTGACAGAACGGGCCATGCTTTGTTGCACACGCTCTATCAAGCCAACATCAAGAACAACACGGTATTTTTAAACGAATGGTACGCCACCGATTTAGTCAAGAATCAAGATGGGGTGGTGGTTGGTGTCATTGCTATTTGCATTGAGACGGGAGAAACCGTTTACGTTAAATCAAAAGCTACTGTCTTCGCCACTGGGGGAGCCGGCAGAATCTATGCCTCAACTACGAATGCACACATTAATACGGGTGATGGTGTTGGTATGGCGATCCGAGCTGACGTGCCCCTTCAAGACATGGAAATGTGGCAGTTTCACCCGACCGGCATCTATGGTGCGGGCACGCTTGTGACCGAGGGATGCCGAGGCGAAGGCGGCTATTTAATCAACAAGGATGGTGAGAGATTCATGGAGCGCTATGCCCCCAATGCTAAAGATTTAGCCGGCCGAGATGTGGTGGCCCGCTCGATGGTATTGGAAATTCTCGAAGGCCGCGGCTGCGGCCCTGATGGCGACCACGTATTTTTGAAACTTGATCATTTAGGGCAAGAAGTACTCCACAGCCGTCTACCAGGCATTTGTGAACTATCAGAGACATTCGCGCATGTTGATCCTGTCTATGCGCCGGTGCCGGTCGTACCAACGTGCCATTACATGATGGGCGGTATCCCTACCAATGTTCATGGCCAAGCTTTGACGCAAAATGCAGCGGGTGAAGACGAAGTCGTTGAGGGTTTGTATGCCTGCGGCGAGATAGCATGTGTGTCGGTGCATGGCGCGAATCGATTGGGGGGGAACTCACTGTTGGATTTGGTTGTCTTTGGTCGTGCCTCTGGATTGTTTATTGAGAAAGCCTTAGGTGAAGGTATTGAGCATCGCGATGCGAGTCAGACTGATATTGAAAGAGGTCTTGATCGGGTCACTCGTCTCAATGAAAATAAAGGCAACGGAGAGAGTGTTCCTGCCCTAAGGAAAGAATTACAAAATATCATGCAGTTGTACTTCGGTGTATTTAGAACCGGTGATAAAATGGATGAAGGCGTCAAACAACTTGACGATTTGCGTGGCCGGATAATGGAAGCAACATTGGTTGATAAGAGTGATGCGTTTAACACGGCGCGTATTGAGGCTCTGGAGTTGCACAACTTATTTGAAGTGGCTGAAGCGACCGCTATTTCTGCGAATGTTCGTAAAGAAAGTCGTGGAGCGCATGCGCGCGATGACTTTCAAGACAGAGATGATAAGAATTGGCTTTGTCATTCGATGTATTTTGCAAAAGATAAGCGCGTCAGCAAGCGTGGGGTTAATTTCGAACCATTAACGGTCGACACCTTTGAGCCTAAAGCAAGGGTGTATTAGCGGACTATCAGTACTGTGTTTAGGCAAAAAAATTAGTACTGTGTTTAGACAAAAAAATACTTTAGAGGTGATTCGATCACCTCTAAAGAGTTAAGCGAAGCCTCTCTTAGGTTATGAAGGAAATAAGCATTATGTTACAGGTCAGCATTTACCGATATGATCCAGCGCAGGATTCTGAGCCTTACATGAAAGAGTATCAAGTCGATACCAACGGTAAAGACATGATGGTGCTTGACGTGCTTGAGCTATTAAAAGCTGAAGATCCGTCTTTGGCTTACCGTCGCTCATGCCGCGAGGGTGTCTGCGGCTCTGATGGCATGAATATGAACGGAAAAAACGGACTGGCCTGCATCAAACCTCTGTCAGAAGTCGTTAAAAAGAATAAATTAGAATTACGTCCGTTGCCCGGATTGCCGGTTATTCGTGACTTAGTCATCGACATGAGCCAATTTTATGCTCAATACGAAAAAGTAAAACCGTATTTACAAGGCGATATCCCTGCATCGGGAATAGAGCGTATGCAAACCCCTGAAGAGCGTGAAAAGTTAGATGGTTTGTATGAGTGCATTTTATGCGCTTGTTGCTCAACCAGTTGCCCTTCTTTTTGGTGGAATCCTGATAAGTTTATTGGTCCGGCAGGCTTATTGCAGGCGTACCGATTTTTAGCTGATAGTCGAGATAATGAGGCGGAATCAAGATTAGAGGGATTGTCCGACCCTTTCAGTGTCTTTCGCTGTCACGGTATCCAAAATTGCGTCTCAGTGTGCCCGAAGGGTTTAAACCCAACCAAGGCCATAGGGCATATTCGATCCATGTTGCTTGGCCTTTAATTTTGAGGTCATCACAGCCATTCAAATTGAATCAATAGTTACCTCCATGATACTTTTTGCCATTCGCTACTGGCTTTTCGCGTGATTTCCATCGTCTCATCGCTTGCTTAGTTAGCATTGCAGTTTTTTTCTGAGAAGAATTAGCAATTTTCCTGCTTGTCCCCATCGTTATTCGCGATACACTTATCATAACAATTCCCTATCTATATTTGAGTGACTAGAATGTCGGAGTCTCCCCAGCAGCAGCATCCAATGGATCATTGGTTGCGATCGTCCTACATATCCGGTGGTAATGCCGATTATGTTGAAGCGATGTACGAGACTTATCTCGAATCACCCAACGCAGTCGGTCAAGACTGGCGTGATTGTTTTGATAAATTACCGAGAGTTAACGGTAATATTCGCCCCGATATTCCACACGGGACCATAAGAGCACATTTTCTCGAACTGGCCCGTCAAAAAAGAGGCGCAGTTAGAGCGACAGTGGCTGATAGTCTTGCGACTGAGCACGAGCAAAAACAGATTCGCGTATTGCAACTCATCAGTGCGTATCGGCAGAGAGGCCATCAAAAAGCCAATATTGATCCATTGGGTCTTTTGCATCGAGAGCCCGTGCCAGATCTAGACCCTGCCTATCATCAATTGAGTCCTGCTGACTATGATACTGAGTTTCAGACGGGTGTTTTTTACATTGGTAAAGATCAAGCCAGTTTAGGTGAGATTGTTGACGCCTTAGAGCAAACTTACTGTGGCTCTATTGGCGCTGAAACGATGCACATTGTCGATACAGAGCAGCGGCAGTGGATTCAAAAACGAATGGACGGTGTTCGCTCCTCGCCGGAGTTTAATCTTGATACTAAACGGCATCTCCTCGAGCGATTGACGGCCGCCGAAGGTTTAGAAAAGTATTTGGGTTCACGCTACCCAGGCACAAAGCGCTTTGGCCTCGAAGGGGGAGAAAGTCTTATTCCAATGCTCGATGAATTGGTTCAACGAGCCGGCTCTTATGCAGCGAAAGAAATTGTTATCGGTATGGCGCATCGTGGCCGACTCAATGTTTTAATCAATACCTTGGGCAAGCAGCCCTCAGAGCTCTTTGATGAATTTGAAGGTAAGGCCATTTTTAATTCCTCTGGTGATGTTAAGTATCACCAGGGGTTCTCATCGAATGTGATGACTGCCGGCGGTGAGTTACATCTTGCCTTAGCATTTAATCCCTCGCACCTTGAAGTGGTTTCACCGGTGGTTGAGGGGTCAGTCCGAGCTCGCCAAGATCGACGTAAAAACATTGACCGTGATCAGGTTATCCCTATTATTATGCACGGCGATGCGGCGTTTGCCGGTCAAGGCGTGGTAATGGAAACCTTTCAAATGTCACAGACGCGGGCTTATAAAACTGGTGGCTCCGTTCATATTGTCATCAATAATCAAGTGGGTTTTACGACCTCGCATGTTGAAGACTCGCGTTCTTCGGAATACTGCACTGATTGCGCTAAGATGGTACAGGCCCCTATTTTTCATGTGAATGGTGATGATCCTGAGGCCGTCTTATTCGTGACGCAGATGGCATTAGATTTTCGTCAGCAATTTAAACGCGACGTGGTCATTGACTTACTGTGTTATCGGCGCCGCGGTCATAATGAGGCCGATGAACCTTCTGGCACGCAGCCATTAATGTATAGCGCAATAAAAGCTCAACCGACTACGCGTGAGATCTATGCGAGAAAATTGGTTGACGAGGGTATAATAAGCCTGCAAGAAGTGCGACAAATGGAAGACGATTACCGCCTAGCACTCGAAAGCGGCGATCACGTTGTGAAAAGTCTCGTTAAAAAGCCTAATGAAGAATTGTTTGTGGATTGGACCCCTTTTTTAGCCCATGACTGGGAGGTGCGTGGCGACACACGCTACCCACTTGAGAAGCTTCAGCAGCTAGCCCAGTCGGTTTCTCATGTCCCTGAAGGATTTGCTTTGCAGCGTCAGGTTAAAAAAATCATTGAAGACCGGGTAAAAATGGGTGCCGGCGCGATGCCTGGCAATTGGGGGTTTGGTGAAACATTAGCATACGCAACTTTATTGGAGCAAGGTTACCCCGTTAGGATTACCGGACAAGACGTCGGGCGAGGCACTTTTTCCCACCGCCATGCAGTTTTGCATGATCAAACAACGGCTGAAACCTTTATTCCTCTTGGTGCTTTGGCCGAAAGTAATGCTGAATTTGAAATCTATGATTCATTGCTCTCTGAGATGGCGGTCCTAGGTTTTGAATATGGTTACGCCACAACTAGCCCAACCGGATTAGTGATTTGGGAAGCCCAGTTCGGTGACTTTGCCAATGGCGCGCAAGTGGTTATAGATCAATTTATTGCCAGCGGTGAGCATAAGTGGGGGCGTTTATGTGGTCTGACAATGCTGTTGCCACATGGCTATGAGGGTCAGGGACCTGAGCACTCATCTGCACGTTTAGAGCGTTACTTGCAAATGTGTGCAGAGCATAATATTCAAGTTTGCACGCCGACCAGTGCATCGCAAATCTTTCATTTATTACGTCGTCAGGCGGTTCGCCCTTTGCGTCGACCGTTGGTCGTGATGTCACCGAAAAGTTTATTGCGGCATAAACAGGCTGCCTCAAGTTTAGAAGATTTTTCAGAGGGTCAGTTTCATAATGTCATTGCTGAAATTGATGATATTGATTCACACAGTGTTAAACGCCTAGTGGTCTGTAGCGGTAAAGTCTATTTTGATTTGTTAGAGGCGCGACGAGAACATCAACTGGATCACGTTGCGATTATTAGATTAGAGCAATTGTATCCATTTCCAGATGCGGAAATGTTTGCTGCGATTGCTGATTATAGCCGTCTTGAAAGTGTTGTGTGGTGCCAAGAAGAGCCTAAAAATCAGGGCGCATGGTATACTAGTCAGCACCGATTACGCCGTGTTTTAGATCTTATTAACAAAGACTTATCGCTGAGCTTTGCTGGCAGGCAGTCATCAGCCTCCCCAGCTGCAGGCTATATGGCCTTGCATTTGCAACAGCAGAAACGACTGGTCTCAATTGCCTTAGAATTACCTTTAGAGTAAAAATTATAGTTTGGTCATTGGCCAATTAATTTAGCATTTATGGAAAGAGCATTTAGTTATGACTATTGAAATTAAAGCACCCTCATTCCCTGAGTCAGTTGCCGATGGAACCATTGCCACGTGGTATAAAAAACCAGGCGAGGCTTGCCTAAGAGATGAGCTAATCGCTGATATAGAGACCGATAAAGTCGTCATCGAAATCAACGCACCCGCGCAAGGCGCGTTAGCGAACATATTCAAATCCGAAGGCGAAACCGTGATAAGTGATGAGTTGATTGCACACTTTGAAGCGGGAGAAATAGCCGAATCACCTGCGCCAGCAGTGGGTATTAATGAATTAGAAGCAGAAATGAATGGTGATAATGCTGAACTCATTATTAGCCCTGCAGCGAAAAAAATGATGGCTGAAAAAGGTGTCGACAATGCTGAGGTAACGGGAACGGGAAAGGCTGGCAGGGTAACAAAAGAGGACGTGCAAGCCGTTATTGATCGGCGCAAAACATCTGTATCACAGCGTGTTGATGAGGCTCAACCTGCTGCAACTGTAACGACTGACGTAGGGTTTTCAGGTGATCGAACCGAACGGCGAGTCCCTATGACGCGATTGCGTGCAAGAGTGGCCGAACG
>DDED01000143.1 GCA_002336035.1 Cellvibrionales bacterium UBA1963 | reverse complement strand
AGCAACAGGCGACACTACAAATGACGGAGTGTCGGACCTAGACTTCACCGGCCACCCACAGTATAAATTTAGAAAAAGAGATTCTTATGGGGCAGATCGCGGTGATTTTTTTGACGCTTCTCAAGAACTAGATGGTGAAAATCTATTTTACAGGTCGCTGGGGAATATGTATGTGTGGGAGAAAGGAAATGAGTATGGCTACCATTCGCCTGGCGATACGCAGTTCAATTTTGGGATTGAAAGAGTTGTAACAGTATCCCAGTTAGACACCGCTTTGGACGGGACTTACTCTAGGCGAGTATCAACTGACGTCATAAAAAACCAGGAGTTTAATGGGACATTAACCATTGAGAGTGCTAAGACGATACAAGATAGAGTTAACACGCTTGACCCCGATGGCGTGGAGAGACAAGGGGACCTTGCGGGGGTAGCTGCTGGTAACGCTGCTGTAAGGACTTTCTCGCCCCTAGCGTTGCTAGGTCAAAGCTCAGCACTACGGCAATCCGCACATATAATCGCCCGCAGAATTTATATAGACAAAAACACGCCACCAGACCCTCCAGTCCCTGTGAATTTGGTTGAAACATTCGAACAGAAAGTGCTAGATCTCAACGGTTATCAAAGTTTTCATCCCCTAAACCACGCTGATTGGGAAAGGTTTAATAGCTTGACTGATAGTCAACGCAGTGACTTACTCGACAATAAAAGCGAGGTGACGGTGGGTAGACATAATACCTTTAGCTACCAGGAAGGGAATAGGTTCGACTTTGGTGGTTACTGGAGTTACAACCTGGGCAATAGTTATACTGAAACCCATGGTAACCAAAAGTCAGAGATTAACAGGAAGGATCCCCACGATTTGGCCAATAGGCGTGGCCCCCACTGGCAGCATGCTCAAGGTGACCTCGTAACAATAGTAAACAACGACGAAGTACAAGTCGAAAAAATTTACAGTGATCAATACAAATATATTTCCGGTAATGTATTAGGAATACAGACAGGTAACATTGAGGAAAAAACTTATGGTGCCTTCGATGAATATATTATTGGTGATCACTTGGAAGACATTACAGGTAACGAAACCACGAAGATTGGCGGTGATGAAACTACGACTATTGTGGGACATAAACAGGAGACAGTCGGACATCAGACTACGTTAACAAAAGGTAATTCAATTGAACAATATTGGGGAACACAGCAGTCGTATTTTATGGGCTTTAAAAGTGATATGTCCTTAGGATTAGTTACTGAAACGAGCGTTGGAGGGAGGAGGTCAACTGAAGTTGCAGCTGTGATGGAAACCTCACTTGCCGCGAGGTCGACAATTAGCGCTGGACAAGTGATGGAGTTAACAGCGGGGGTGTTATTAGAAATTAATTCCGCGACAAAAATTGACGTGGATTTCACAAAAGCCAATACCTCGGACTTCGACCTCAGCACCCATGAAGGCAAAATGGACTTGGTAGCTTCTGAATTATCGGAGAAACAGCTCGAACTGACAAGTATCGGTACTGCTATCTGTTCTGGTGCACTTAGGCTGTTTTGCTAGTTCAATGAAGATAATTAAACCATTACAACTTGGCGTGCTGCATAAATCGTTTACTTATTTGGAAAAAGATATTCTTGCCGTCTCTATTCCTATTGCCTTTTCACTGATTGATGGTGAAATTTTGCTTGAGCAAAAACTCTGGGAAATCATCAGCGAGCAAATGCAGGGTGACGTTTTTGATGCCGCTATGCCAAAAAATCAGGGCGAAGTCTTAGTACAAGGTAACTTTATTGCCCCCAAGGAACAGCCGATTGAAGCTGGTTCCGTGCATTTAAAACTTTCGAGTACCGATAAAAAGGGCATTGTGCACCCCAAAGTTGATAAAGAACTTACTATCTTTGGTGACCGTCATTGGCACACGCTATTAGGGGCGGGTATGGGTATTAGTTCGGCTCAGCCGTTTATTACCATGCCGATAGACTATCGACACGCCTATGGCGGTGAGGGTTATGCCTTAAACCCTGAAGGTAAGGGTTTTAAAGCGGTTGAAACAGAATTTGGCGAACGGCAGTTTTTACCAAATATAGAATATAAAAATAACTTACTAACCTCTAGCACTAAACGAACACCTCCAGCCAGTTTTGGCCGAATCGATATTATGTGGCAACAGCGCTTGTCACTCGCCGGCACCTATGATCAAGCCTACATCGAAACGATCATGCCCGGCTTACCTAACGATATTGACTGGTCTTATTTTAACGATGCCGCTGAAGATCAATGGTTAAACGGCCACTTTAAAGGCAACGAGCAATTTTCTATTACTAACATGCATGCGGAGCACGCAACCTTGTCCGGAACTTTGCCGCCCATTTATGGTCGCGCCTTTGTTAATCAAAGTGTGCCAGTACGAGATGAACAGCAAAAACTTACCGGTGACTACCAAACTGAGTTTACCGAAATAAAAACTAAATTAGATACCCTATGGTTATTTCCTAATGCGGCGGTAGGGGTGATGATTTATCGTGGTACGATTAAAGCGTTTTCTGATGATGGTTGTGATATCGAAGCATTATTAATTGCTTGTGAAAACCGAGATGATAAACATAGAACCTTGGCCCATTATCAAGACCAACTGACTAAACGCCTGGACCCCGATCACGGTTATAAATATGCTTTCTTTACCTCACCCTTAATTGCCGAAGGCATGCGCTGTGGTTTTGATCAAACTAAAGATGACTTTGACTTTCCGCTTGAAATGCTTGGCAAAGCTAACATGGACAAATTTGCGGCAGCTAAAAAGGCCGAGGCGATGAGCCAAATTGACGATACCAAAATAAAAATCATCGAACAATGTAAAGCGGCAGGGCTGGATCCAACC
>DDED01000075.1:6807-15840 GCA_002336035.1 Cellvibrionales bacterium UBA1963 | reverse complement strand
CGTTCCTGCAACATCATTGATTGCTAAAATGGCGCTACTTGAATCACCCGTTAACGATATTTTTTGCACGCTAGCATCAGCACGAACAACAACTAATGTATCAACACCCTCACCGCCATCAATAGTATCGTTATCAGAACTGCTGTTCAGAACATCGTTACCCGAAGAACCCGTTAAGAAATTAGTTCCCGCACCACCATCGAGTTGCACCCTCACTACAGACAGCGAAACACCTTCGAACTCGCCCGTATAACCAATACCTATTAAGCCTAATTCCTCGCCCGCTTGACCCGCTATAGCTTCTACTTCAATTGATAAATTATTTTTGTTATCCGTAATAACGATTGCCGCTTTCGAACTATCTAATATCGCGCTAACATCTTGGCCCGCCAATCTGGCCGAATTCTCAATAGCCTCTAACACATCTTGTATTGTTTGCGTGGGTGAAAAATCGACCTCAAAAGAGACCATATTACTAGAGCCAATACTCCCTTCATGTAGCTTGATACGGATATCACTTCCTTCAGCTACCGTTAAACCTTGGCCTTGATTAAATAAGGTCAAAGCAGTCGCCGTGTTGACACCATAAAAACTCGATGCATCTAAGCTATTATCGCCAGCGCCGCCGGTTAATTTAGCGGCTTCAATTCCCGACAAAATATCAGAAACTTCAACTGAAGAAATCGTTGTCTTTAAAGTAGCATCAGTTAAAACAAAATCAGCATCGCGGCTTTCTTGCAGAATATCTAAGCCCGCTCCACCTTTTAAATCATCTGCGCCAGCACCGCCACTAATCGTATCATCGCCCTCACCACCATCGATATCATCAACGCCTAAACCACCAAGAATGACATCAGAGCCAGCAGAACCCAGTAGTAATGTTTCGCCAGTAAATAATGACGCGTCAATTTTGTCATCGTTGACAGTACCAGTTAAATACGCTTTTTCAATCGAGACTAACGTATCGGAAAGAGACTGACCTTGTGTGACAACAGCAACACTGCCACTAACGGGTGTCCATGACTGATCCGTAATAGTGAAATCACCAATATCTAAACCACCCACCGAGCCCACAAACGTCACGACCCAGTCACCTGCCACACCAGTGACATCAATATTAATGGTATTAAATGCTTGAAGTTGGCTGAGTGTCGATCGCAATTCATCGGGTGAATCAGTGACATTGATTTCTGCCGATAACTCATCAGCATAAGACAAGCGGAAAGTACCCGACGTCACATCACCAACCGTGATATTAATGACCTCATCAATACCATCGCCGATATCAAAAGAAGTATCGGTAAGAATCATGCGAGCATCGCCGCGCGACACTCTTGCAGACTCAACTAATTGATCGCTGCCGCCACCACCATCAATTGAATCAATGCCAGCACCACCCGTTAACACATCATCCTGTGCCGAACCCATTAGCTGATCGTTACCCTCACCACCACCAAGTACTACCGTGCCTAAAAATGAAGACGCGTCGATAATATTATCGCCATCATCACCGACAATAATCGCCTCAGAAATACCTGACAAAGTATCAACCACTTCATCAGTGGGGTTAGCCAAGCTAGCGGTAGAAACCATTTGAGTAGAAGAGATGACCACTTTTTCAGCCACGATATCTTCAATTAAAGTATTTACACCCAAGCCACCGGTAATAATATCTGCGCCAAGACCACCGACAAAATTATCATCATTAACAGTACCTATGAGCTCATCATCACCATCGCCACCGATTAAGATCGCCGAGCCAGAAAAGGCCGACACATCAAACTTAACGCCTTGATCGCCAACAGCAGAAAATCTTGCCAACTCAAAACCACTGTGTGATTCTAATTCAGCGTTCAATGCACCAATATTCAGTTCTGTATTGTTTAAGGTAGCATCCAAGCCTCGAGAGACATCAAGAATATCTTGCGTACCATCACCGCCAAATAATTGGTCAACACTCTCGCCGCCAAGTAGGCTATCGTTACCCGCCAAGCCACGAATGATATTAACCGCACTGTCGCCGTGAAGCGTATCGTTATAAGCACTGCCCGTAATATGTTCAAAGCCTTTAATGCCACTAAAGCCCGTAGCAGAGCCATAACTCGTAGTAGCGTCTTCAACCAAAAACACATTAACGCTAGAATCATAGGCAGAAAAATTCAGCAACGAATCTAAGCTGCTTCCCGCCTGCAAGAATTCAAATCCCTGAAATTCATGAAAGCCAACAGAACCTGCTGCATTGGATGTAATATTCCAAGTATCTGCATCGTTATAAGTGACTGCCAGAGAATCCTCACCCGCTCCACCATTTAGGTAAGAGAAGTTTTGGAAGCTCATGTCATCGATCATGCCAATAGAAGCACTCGATATAAGCCAGTCACGCGCTTCATCATCACCGAATAAATTATTATCACCCGCACCACCCATCAACGATTCAACATCTTTAAACAAGACGTTCGCTTTATCCGTATCGTTGTAAGCCTCATAACCAACAAAGCCCCAGTTAAACACAGCATTGTTATCTAGCGCCCCACCAATAATATTATCGGTACCGTCGCCACCCTCAAAGGTTACCGTCAGGCTATTACTGTTAGAAAATATTGAATCATTAATCGTAAGTGAATCATTTTCCAACGAGCCAGTAATAAATACTGAATCTGTATCGGCTAATAACTGCTGTGCAATAACACTTTGGTCATCTAAATTTCTTAATAAAACAGAGTCGCTCTCTACCGTTAACTCCATATTGGTGGCGCTTTCTAACAGCGCAGTTAAAGGGTCGGCAGAGAATAAAAGACGAGGCTCTAGGCCTTCAAACTTGAATTTATTATGACGTGATTGCTGCTCTTGTTTAATCGCTTTTGCCAGCGGCTTAAACGCCAGTACCTTGTTACTTAATTCAGCACTTACTTTTTTAGCTTTCGATCCAATCTTAGATCGCAAACGTCCCCAATTACTGCGGTAACGTTGACGCGAATCAATCGATAAATTAGAACATTCAGTATCTTGAAAAGGATAAGCCATTATTATAAATCCATAAAATTAAATGCTTGGTACTGACGAAAAGTTACGCTTTACTCTTAAACTTTAGCTGCTGCTTCTGCTTGAACTTCTTCCGATTTAGCCACGCCTACTTTTTCTAACATACCGCTAAAGTTTCTCATTGACTGAATTTGCATATAAGCCAATTCCAGCTCATCGGTTTTTGCAAGCTCAGCTAACTGATCACCGCTTAATGCTTTAAGCTTGTCACGATTAATTGCCTGAAAGCCGGTTAACGTAAGCTGCTCACCCGCAGGCAACGTTAGCTGCGCACCCATAGGCTCAAGCAGGTTTAACTCTTGTAATTTTTTACAGAACAACTGTGTGCGCTGAAATTGCATTTGGTACTCTTTTAAAAATTCCAAGACACTATTTAGGTATTGTGTCTGTTCACCATCGGCATCAAACAAACGTTCGCCGCGGCCATCTTCGTTACAGCCATCAAATGCTTCATCAATGCAAAGCGTAAAATTAGCGCCGTCATCGCTGCTTGAAAAAACAAACGGATAACGTCTTAAAAAGGCAGGAACATATTTAGCCGTAAAAGCACCCGCATCATCGACATATAAATTTTCTTCTGCTCTGACGCCAGTAATAATGGCTGGCATTAAATTATCTTCTGAGCCAGCAAATACAATAGCGAACTCAGTAGCAGCGTTAGCAAACTCAACAGCCGTTAAAGGAATTGAATTGATACTCTTAGCAAATCCGTAATCAGCACCCGCTTTAACCGAATAATTAGCATGCTTATCTTTAGAAATTGCAGCAGCCTGGCCGTAAATCAATAATTGCTTAGACATAACTCTTACTTACTCCATAAATATTGTGGCAATACGCCAACAACTAAAATATTGCGTTATTAAATAAAACCCATAACGCTTAAAAAATGCCGACCAAGAAGCCATCAAGACGATTACGCCAAGACAAGCTATGCAGCCTGCACACCATAATAAAACGTAACAAACTCTTTACCATCTCGCCCAATACCAGAGGACAGATGGCCAAAATGCTTATTTTTATCTGCAGCTAACAACTGCTCAATTGCTGCTTCTGGCACAGCAAAATATGTTGCTATTGAGGTAATAACAGGCATCACCTTATGCAGCTCAATTTCAGCATCATAAAACCGAAGGTCATAAGAACTGCGCCCTTGAGCGTCAGGCCCCTCATCGGTTTGGCCTTCTACCTCCATATAAAACAACTCAGTTAACGTCAGCTCAGCACTTAGCGAAAATAAGGCTTTCACTGCGTTTAAACCCTGTGTTTCGCGCCCGCCTGACAAACGCTTAATACCACTTAATATATCCGCCCTCGAAGTAACCGGCGGCAAATAATAATGGTCTATCATTCTCACGTTTGGCGAATCAAGCTGCCACTTAAACGCCTTAAAGGCTTGCTGCGTCTCACTACCCACAGAGCTAATTTTGTTTTCAACGTAAAACTTGCAAACAGAAGTATCGTCCTGCCCATCAAAACTAATGAGCAATTCACGCACACCCAGCACTTGCTCACTAATAACATCACGATAGGCCGTAGGCATATTCAATAGCGAAGCCAAGCGATAAATTAATTGCTGCTTACCCATCTTTAACGCCGGCAAATACAGTATTAATAAATAGCGATCACTCAATAATGAGCCAGCCGTCAGCTTAAAGGAAGGCTCATAAAAATAAGGCACATCCAAAGAAGCTACAAAATCTAATAACAACTTGCCGTAATTTTTTAACATCATCTCAATAACTAAAAAGCTAAACCGTACCTATACTGTTATTTAATATTATCAATAAAACGCGCTTTACTCGCCGACTTGTAATACGTCAGCGCAGCCAAGTCAGCATCATCACCCGTTAGTAAGCTATCGACAAAAGCCAGATCAGCATCATTTAACGAACCCACTACACGCTTAAGGCGCAGTGTATTTAAAATATAATCATACCGAGCGCTCGCGTATTCAACGCGCGCAAAAAACAGATCTCGCTCGGCATCAAGCAAAGCAATAGTGGGGAGTAAGCCAGCGCGACTCTCTTCTTGTCTTGCTGCAACCAACTGCTCATGCGACGCCACAGACCTAGCCAGGGCATTCACTTTAGCAATAGCCGCTAAAATACCGTCATATGCTGAAAAAGTATCGGTTTGCACACGACGCGTTTGCATTTCTAATTGCTGCTGCGCACGAGCCAACAGGCGAGAAGACTCACGGATTTTTGAAGAGACAGCACCGCCTGAATAAAGAGGGATATTTAAAGATACAGCGATATCAGCAGTATCGACATCACTGCCGCCGCCAAACAACGTTCCCTCTGTTTCACTGCTGTTAAAGCGCAGAGCAAGATCGAGGGTAGGATAGCGCTGTCCCTCCTCTTGACGAAGTTGCTGAACAGCAACCTCAACTGCGTGACTGCTCGCATCAATTTCAGGGTTAGAAGCCAGTGCCGCTTGTAAGATTTGCTTGGGATCATTAGGTTCGGGGATAGACAGCTCAATCGCATCGCCCATTAACGTTAACGTAGCAGGAACCACCCCCGTTAACTCACGCAACTGCTGCAATGTCACTTGCAAGCGGTTACGCAGCTCAATTTCACGTGACTCAACCTGAAAGAAGCGCGCTTCAGCATCAAGCAAGTCAGACTTTCTACCCAGCTTAGTGCCCTTTTCTTTCGCCAATTCATATTGCTTAGCAACCGCTTTTTTCTCAGCCTTAATGGCTTCAAAATTTTCATTCGCTGCCAAAGCAGCAAAATAGCGATCGGCGACACGCTCAATTAAATCCTGGCGAATAGCTTGCAACTCAGCATCCAGCAATTGTACTTCGGCCTTAGCCTTATCAAAGCCAGCCCAATGGCTAAAGCTATAAATGGATTGATTGATGTTGACTGCGTAATCTTGGG
The DNA here is from genome assembly GCA_002336035.1 of Cellvibrionales bacterium UBA1963. Lineage (GTDB taxonomy): Bacteria > Pseudomonadota > Gammaproteobacteria > Pseudomonadales > UBA7434 > UBA7434. Next base: position 9,910 of record DDED01000075.1, on the reverse strand, counting down.
TAGGGTAATCGGTTTTGCCCGAAGCAAAAACCTGGTTGTCTGCACTATTAATATCTTGTTGAGTTTCGGTATAGCTAGCAACCAAATTCATAGAAGGCAGCAATAATGAGCGAGCTTGAATAAAAACCTCAGATGAAGCGCCATGCTGCTCTAGTGCACCTAAATATTCAGGATCACTCTGCAAAGCTTGCTCGTAAATATCAAGGATAGATTCAGCGCGGAGAAAGCCACTAAAAACAATCGAAATCGTTAGTGCAAAAAAAATACGACTCGATCTTAAAAAAACAGAAAGACAACCCACAGGAACACTCCACTAGAAATAGAAATAGAAATCATTATCACTATGTTTCAACCTGACATCAAGCTAAAAAAGCTTAATATAAAGATTGTTTATCGCTCTACTTTAGTCGTTGAAATTGATTTTTTAAGGGCTGCGTAAATTAGCATTTGTACGTTGAGACACTTCGCATCAAAAACGCGATAAGGAGGTAATTTATTGGTAGACTTTTGAAAAGTAGACGCTCTAGAAGCACACCAGATAAAAAAAACCTCGATATCTGTGATTTAAAGGAGAAATAGTAAAAACAATCATTTAAACGTTGAGTTGCTGAGATTTAGGCCTGTAAAGCCATGGTAAGTGCAAGAATCTCCATGGTGAAGAGAGCAACCATTAACAACTAACGCTTTCACATTAAACGACAATAAAACAAACAGACACGCACTCAAGCGTAATAGATAGGTCATCCTTCTTCTCCAGGTTCCATTTTATATTTAGCCCTAACGCCATCTTGGGGAACGACATTGGGTTTTTGTTATTTTCTTATCATATCAAGTGGGCAGAAAGTATACAATGCAGGATGAATACCCCAAGCTAAACAATCAGTTAGAGAGCTGGTTTCAGCAAAACCAAATTTACTCGTCCAAATTAGTCATACATAGGTAGCTAGGAGTCCCTAACGAATAAGTGGGGGGCACCCAGGGGGTATGGTTGCGCTAGGGCAAAATGGGTAAACGTGTTTGGCTCTTTGAAAATAAAAAAAGTGAAGCTGCCCTACTCGGCTTTTTTTAAGAATCTAAATTTAAGTTGGGTACCAGGTTGGGTACTGGAATTGAGCTGGTGACTTTTCAGGTTGTAAGCTCTTGAATTAGATAGAAGTATAAACCTAGTTAAGAGGACTCTCTCTCCGCCATTATTTAAGCCATCTTGTTCGTAACCCATCATTCGCTAATTCTTTACGCCCAGGCAAGCTTATATCAAATTCTGACGTCTTATTATCATTTGCTGGGTATTGAGGTTCATCGCCACCTAGACCTACTCCCCCCCCTCGTAATCTGTATAATGTCAATCATTACTCCTATCGACGAATTATAAATAAAGCCTATTAGAGACTGTAGACCATGAACCGAATGAAAAAGTTAAGAAATGATGCTTACAGTTTTGAAGAACTGGATACGTTAGAAAAAAATGCACGGAAACTTGGCGACATGGAAACAATGGACCTGATTGAACTCAGTCGCACATCAAAAACGGCGAAAGGAGAAAAGCGTAAAGAAATCACTATCGATAATGAAACCGCACGACAAAAGCGTGACCGCCTTCGTCGAGGTGAGTAAGCCAGAATGAGGGGCATATTTAACCCCACTGAATAAAAAATTTTTTCCCTAGTTTGTCTCACCTGACCGAAAACAGTGGGCATGGTGCCGCCCGTTTTTATCGACTCTTTTTTTTCCTTAACCTCACCTAAACCCAGCATTGACAGACCGCGTATACACTCGCCTTCAGTGTTGTGCATTCTCATTGACTCGCTAAAAAAATGACCGTACAACAGCTGTGACAAGGTAATAATGAAGCAATAGCACGATGAAGCTTTTATTTTTAAGCTATTTTGATTACATTAAGGGTCAATCGGTCAAAAAAAACGGTCTACTTACTTTTCTTCAATGATTGAACTGGCATTGTATGGTAAGTTTAGGCAGGTTTACCATCGTGCAACTTTTAAAAAGTGGCCATACAATTAACATGAAATGTCAAAAACTTCTTACTATGCTCGTACTGCTTGCTTTCGATGGTCAGTGGATGCGCCTTACTTCTTTTCCTTCTGACAATCAAGCATCTGCGACTCAAGTCACTGAGCAGTCACTCGATTCTAATAGTGCCAAAAACCCTCAGGACTCTGCGCCAAATTCTCATATCGCTGTGTTCACTCTACTAACGCACAGCCATGCTTGTCATAGCACCGCCAAAAAATACACAAATCATAAGGCATTATCGGCCGCTCATAAACCCACCTTATTTACGTACACATTTCTGACTAGCCATCACAGAAAAAATATTGGCAGTAACATACCTAGTACTGATTATATAATTTGAGTAAATAGTCTTGCCTAATATTAGGCGTTATTGCCCGCAATTAACGTTAACGGGTTTTCAGCAAAGTCTACACTTTTAGACTTAACCTACATTTTTTTGAGAGTGTCTATGAATTTAATGATGAAAAAAATACGCTGGCTAGCAGTTCTTATTTTATCTATAAGTAATATTGCTTGTATCGATAAGCCTCAATCCGTCACTGTGCCGATAGCTGAAGTCCCATTAAGCAGTCAAATATCTCTTGATGTGTATAAAAGTCTTACTTGCAGTTGTTGTGAAAAATGGGTGACGCATATCACAGACTCAGGTTTTGTTACGGCAGTTCACCACCCAACGGACCTAAACCAATTAAAAATTAATTTAAACATCTCATCTCAGTATCAGTCATGCCATACCGCCGTTTCAAGCAATGGTTATGTCTTTGAAGGACATATTCCAGCGTATATAATTCAACGATTTCTTGCTGATCCACCCGACGATGCACTGGGCTTAGCAGTCCCTGGCATGCCTATCGGCAGCCCTGGAATGGAGATGGGTAACCGTTATGATAAATACGATGTATTGATCTTAAGCAAGGCAGGTGGCAGCAAAATTTTTGAACACGTTGTTGCAAAGTAATCCGTATTGACTCAACTGTTGAGATCTATCCAATGAAAAACGGGCCACAACAAATAAATGTGTTGAATTCATACCCAATGTCTCGCCGACGTTTTGTAACCGGCATTGCTGCGG
>DDED01000075.1:0-6441 GCA_002336035.1 Cellvibrionales bacterium UBA1963 | reverse complement strand
GCATGGGCATGGGCTCAAGTTTATCGATGGCCTCATCAAGTGAGCGTGTACGGCCGACAATACTGAAAGGAAAAGAAGTTGACCTCAACATCGCTTATGCACCAGTTAATTTTACGGGTAAACACCGAATGGCTACCGCCATTAATGGTTCGGTACCTGGCCCAACATTGCGATGGCCTCTGGCTTAGGCGCTGGTTGGTCTAACCTTCATGCAGGCCTGAGGCTTCGTTATGAAATTCATCGCGAATTTGCACCTTATATTGGCGTTACATGGGGAAAGATTTTTGTCATACAGCAAAATTTGCGAGTACTCATAGGGCAAAAATTGATAGCCACTCTTGGGTACTGGGGGTTCGAACATGGTTTTAACTGAAATCATGTGCCATCTTTAATTGCGTAACCATTCGAATGAAGGGCATTGACCCGTGTTGGATGTACCACCGATGAATCTTGTATCTAAAATACAAAAATTCTTGGCTTGAGCACTCGTCGACAGATCAACTCACGTCCGATCCGCGCAACGGAGGTAAAGGCACCAAGGGATGAGTTGATAGCTAATGTTAGAACTGAATAACCCGAAGGTCTGCATTAATGCATGGCAGGTAACAAAATAATTGGATGGCATTAACAAGTCGTTGTCGCAAAAATAAAAGCTAATAATAATCATTTAAAAAAAATAGTGGGCTTGAATTGCTGCTCAGTGGCGTCTCACTGAGCAGCGTCAAAACACAAGTTTCAATGATTGCCTAATAGTAGGCGGAAGTTAGCCCACAAACACCATTTTTTATTAATTATGTCTCAATATCACCCGGTACTAAGTGTCAACTTTATTCATCAACTTGATCCAAACGGGTGCGATCGTCACCGCCCTCTTGATGAATCTTATCGTAAATTTCTTCTCTGTGAACGGCAACCTCTTTGGGTGCGTTAACCCCCAACCTTACTTGATTTCCTTTCACACCCAAAACGGTAACTGTGACGTCGTCACCAATCATTAAGGTCTCACCAATACGGCGAGTTAATATCAGCATTTTCATCCCCTGATGGTCTGCTGGCTTTTGGCGCAGGCGCCGGAGCCTAAGGCTAACATCCATGAAATTATGGCAACCACTGCAGAAGTCATCAGACACTTTTCTATTGAAAATTATCCAAACTTGCAAACACATTGTCACTTAGCTTTTAATTTTTACAATTAAACCCAATCCTAGGTGAAAAAGTAAATGGTTACCTATCCCTGTGACAGAATGTGCGTGTAGACTTTCATACTGAATTCAATTGAATTCTCTTGCTATGAAATATTTTATTGAGCTTCGGCATCCAAGCCGAAAGCCGTATGCAGTGACCTGACGGCCAACTCCATAAATTTCTCCTCGATGACTACCGATATCTTTATCTCAGAAGTGGTAATTAACTCTATATTAATACCCACATCAGCAAGTGTTTTAAACATTTGACTGGCTATGCCTGCATGCGAGCGCATACCCACACCCACTAACGAAACTTTACAAATATTCTCATCAACTGCGACATGGCGAGCATTTAATTCGCCAGCAACTAATTCAGTGACCGCTCGGGCTTTGTTTATATCATTTCTATGCACCGTAAACGTCAAGTCAGTGGTGCCGTCTGCCGCCACGTTTTGTACGATAACGTCGACTTCAACATTGGCCTCACTTACCGGGCCAATGACTTTATAAGCAACACCTGGTGTGTCAGGGACCCCGCGAACAACGAGCCGCGCTTCATCTCGATTAAACGCAATGCCAGAAACTAATGGCGCTTCCATGTCGGCATTTTTTTCGATTGAAATCAATGTTCCCTCTCCCTCTTCAAAACTGGATAAGACCCTCAAAGGGACTTGGTATTTACCGGCAAATTCAACAGCACGAATTTGCAATACTTTTGAACCTAAACTGGCCATCTCAAGCATTTCTTCAAAGGTGATAGAATCGAGGCGTCGTGCGCCATCAACTACGCGTGGGTCGGTGGTATACACTCCATCAACATCGGTATAGATTTGGCATTCGTCTGCGTTCAATGCTGCGGCAATAGCCACTGCCGTTGTGTCTGAACCCCCACGGCCTAACGTCGTGATATTACCTTTTTCATCCACTCCTTGAAAACCAGCAACAACTGCAACCTTGCCTGAAGCAAGATCAGCAACAATGGCTTCACTGTCGATTGCTTTGATCCGCGCCTTCGAATGCGCATCATCTGTAACTATTTTAACTTGAGAGCCGAGGTAAGACTTTGCAGGCACCTGCTTAGCGTCCAAAGCCAGGCTCAGCATAGCGATAGTGACTTGCTCGCCCGTCGATAACAAAACATCCATCTCGCGATTAGATGGCTCGCTACTAATTTCCGCTGCCAGGCTCAAGAGACGATTCGTTTCTCCACTCATAGCCGAGACCACCACGACGACTTGATCGCCTTGGTCAACGTAGCGTTTAACCCTGTCAGCCACGGCGTTGATCCGCTCAACCGTTCCGACAGAAGTGCCGCCGTATTTTTGTACAATTAAAGCCATATTCGTTCTTGAACAACCATACTCAGAGTAATGATATGGGCGCCTAAAAAGGCATACCCTTATAAGATCGCAACCCTACACTAAATTAATACTAAATTGAACCTGTCATGGGCATTTACCCAATATATAAGAGTGCCACTTTACGTTTTTACTCACCACGCTTCGACAGCAGCCACTAATCTTTGGGCGCCCTCAACACAGACCTCAACGGATTGCACCAACGCGATGCGAATGAAGCATGAGCCAGGATTTTCTCCCTCAACCGTTCGGGCCAGGTACTGCCCTGGCAGTAATTTGAGATTAAAGTGCTGGTAGGCAGACTGAACCAAAAGCTCATCGTCGATCGAGGTTTTTAGCCATAAGCAGAACCCCGCCTGAGGAATGACCACCTCACCGATTGTTTGTAATAAAGGGACAACTTGAAGCATTTTTTCACGGTAAAGTCGGCGATTCTGCACCACGTGTGCTTCATCACCCCAAGCCACAATACTCGCTGCTTGATGATGATTTGGCATGGCCGAGCCATGATAAGTGCGGTAGCGGAGAAAATTATGAATAATAAACGGACAACCCGCGACAAACCCTGAACGCATACCCGCCAAGTTCGAGCGCTTAGAGAGGCTGTTAAACACCAAACAGCGGCCATAATCATCGCGGCCTAGTTGCCGGCAAACCGCTAGCAAACCTAACGGCGGTTGGGCTTCATCAAAGTAAATTTCTGAATAGCATTCGTCACTGGCAATGATGAAGTCATACGTATCGGCGAGCGATATCAACCGCTGATAAAATGATAGCGGTGGGACGACACCGGTCGGATTAGAGGGATTACAGATATAAATCAATTGGCAACGGCGCCACTGTTCTTCGGTGATCGCATCAAGGTCGGGTAAAAAACCGGTTGCTTTACTGCAAGGTAAATACAGCGGTTCAGCACCGGCCATAATAGCTGCACCTTCGTATATCTGATAAAAAGGCGAGGGAATAATCACTAACGGCTGACAATCTTTTTCAGAAATGTCTACGACCGTTTGAGCGATAGCAAACAGCGCCTCGCGGCTACCGACGACCGGCAACACCATGGTGGCTGGATCAATCGTTGCAGCAACCAGGTCATAGCGTTGACAAAGCCAATCGGCAATCGTTTCCCGCAACGCGGTACTGCCCTGCGTAGACGGGTACTGATTAAGATGCGCTAATTCCCGCTGCAATGCGTCAACCGCAACCTGAGGCGCAGGATGCTGAGGCTCACCTATGGTTAAGGCAATAGGCGACAACGACGATGCCAGAGGCACTTGATCCAATAAATGCGCCAATTTCGTAAATGGATAATCGTGAAGACGTTCAAGTTGTGGGTTCATAAATCACTGTTGTCTGTGTTCATCAAGTTCAGTTTTAAGGTCAGCTTCAATCATAGCAATGTGATCAGTATCAACGATCATTTGATCATTTCTATCCGTGATAAAAAAAACATCTTCAACTCGCTCGCCCAAAGTTGATATTTTAGCATTGTGTAAACGGAGCTTATGCCGAAAAAATACCTGCCCAATAATAGTTAACAGGCCGGGTCGATCAGGAGCAATCACTTCAAGAACACTTAAACCCGGAGCTGAATCGTTAGAAAACACTGTCTGGCACGGCCAATCAAAGCTTTTCATTCGACGACTTGCCCGTCGATCGGTGGCGAGCCATCGCTCGTTGGGTTGACTAAGCACTTGCATTAACTTTTTTCTAATAGCGGCAGTGCGCGGCGAGTCATCAGTAATGGGTTCATCGTCAGCATCCATAACATAAAACGTATCCAGCACATAGCCACCCCCAGCAATTAATAATCGAGCGTCATAAATATTTAAATTGAGTTGTTCAAGTGCTAGGGTAATAAATGAAAACCGATTCTCAATTAATTTTGAATAAATAGTCACTTGAGTCACTGCGGCTTCGTTAACTATCGACGACGGCTTAACAATGACCAGTGACTCATCGCTTTGACCATGTGCGACAATACGCTGAGCGTGAAAAATCAAATCATCGATCGATTCGCGCAAAAAATACTCATCAACGCGATACGACCACTGGTCAATTACCGACGCCTTATTAACACCTAAAGCCAATAATTGCGTCATTGCGGTCTGTTTCTTTTCGACAATTAACTCCGCTTTATCCACTGGATTTTCCAGCCCGCGCCGTAAAGCTCTCGTCGCTGCACTGTAGAGCTGTCGTAATAACGATGAACGCCAAGCATTCCAAAGTTCAGGGTTAGTGCCATTGATATCAGCAACTGTTAACACATATAAATAGTCAAGCCTAGCTCTACTGCCCATGGTAATAGCAAAGTCACGGATAACATCGGGATCAAATAAATCTTGTTTTTGAGAAACGGTCGACATCAACAAATGACTTTTAACCAGCCAAGCTATTAAATTAGTGTCTCGTTCATTAACGCCATGACTAAGGCAGAACGCCCTCGCATCTACCGCACCAAGTTCAGAGTGACTCCCTCCCCGCCCCTTGGCAATGTCATGAAACAATGCAGCCAAGTACAGCAATTCAATTTTTAACTGGCCATTAATGATTTTCGCTGCCAAAATATAATCAAATTCAGATGCTTGGTGAGCAAAACGATAAACATTCTGCACCACTTCTAAGGTATGTATATCAACCGTATATATATGAAATAAATCGTATTGCATTTTCCCGATAATGTCTCCAAAAGCCGGTAAATACTTGCTTAAAATACCGTGTCGGCGCATTCGTTTAATCTGAAGAGGCACGTCACTTTTTGAGCAAATCAACCGCATAAAGAGGGCATTAACTTTAGGGTTAGTGCGAAAATCATCATCAATACGCTCGCGATAGGTTCGCATTAAGCGCATAGTAGTGGCTCGGACACCGCGTATATACGTGTTCTCTGCCATTAACGCAAAGATTTCGATAAGCGCCCAAAGCTGGTCAACAAAAACCTGTTCGTCAACCACATCGATATAACCATTACGAACGCAGAAGCGTTCATTGAGTACAATATACTCTTCTTTTTTTGTCGTTAAAACACGCTCTTGATCAAAGTTTTGAATCAAAACCTCGTTCAGTTCGGCAAGCAAAAGCACCCGACGATAATACTCATGCATAAACTTTTCAACAGCAAGATTGGCGTCATCATCAATGAAATCAAAAAACTCAGCAACTTTTACTTGATAGTCAAAGAGCAAACGATCTTCATGCCGATTAGCCAGCATATGGAGGGCATAACGCACCTTCCACAGAAACCGCATGCCCTCCACAAAATTAATCGCTTCAATCTCAGTTAAAAATCCTTTATTGGTTAACTGCGCGATGTCACCCTCGCCCAAATGACGTTTAGCAATCCAAATAATATTTTGGATATCACGTAGACCTCCTGGCGAGGTTTTGATATTCGGCTCTAAGTTATAATCAGTATCGTCAGTATTTTTGTGTCGATCACGTTGCTCTTGCCATTTAGCTAAAAAGAATTCGCTTGAACTCCACATTTGATCAACATTAGTCAACTGTTTAAGCTCTTTAAATAACGATGAGGCGCCCGCAATCGGTCGCGACTCAAGCATATTCGTCAATATCGTGATGTCCTGCCGAGCGTAACTAACGCATTCTTTAAGTGTTCTCACGCTGTGACCTAAATCTAAACCACAGTCCCAAAGATAAGTAACTAAAAAACTGATATTTTCAGCTATGGCTGGCGAGGCGGCCTGCGCTAAGACAATCAACAAATCAACATCAGACTGCGGATGTAACTCGCCACGACCATAACCACCTACAGCCACTAAACAAATGTCACTGTCACCCCAGTCAGCTTGCGACCAGCAATGCTGAAGCAAGCAATCAATCATCGTTGAGCGAGCATGAATTAATTGCTGAATATCATTGCCATCACTAAATGCTCG
>DDED01000081.1 GCA_002336035.1 Cellvibrionales bacterium UBA1963 | reverse complement strand
CTCAACGGGTCTTCTGCCTGATCTTCGTGTACCGACGATAACGCCAGCTCTATGACCAATATCTTCTATTATAGTTTTTTCTATTGCACGATTCTAATCTAATTTACCCAGTGATGTGGTAGGGTGATATTGCTGAGCAACGAAGTCAAGAAACTGATCGCCTGCAATAGGCTTGCTTATTAAGTATCCTTGAAGTCGTTCGCATTTTAGTTTTGTTAGCAAGGTATTTTGTCGATCGGTTTCGACGCCCTCAGCAACCAGTCCTATACCCATGGCATGGCCCATTTGTATCACTGCTCGAACAATTTCAAGATTATTTTTATTTTCAACAATGGTTGAAATGAATGACTGATCGATCTTGATCCAATTAATCGGCAGTTCTTGCAAATAACTCAAGCTTGAATAGCCAGTACCAAAGTCATCAATGGCAATACTGACGCCAATTGCCTGTAATATTTTAAGCGTAGTTTGGGTGCGTTCAATGTCTTCGAGAAACGTCGATTCAGTAATTTCTATGATCAACCTTTTGGGGCTCACACCGAATTGCTGAGTGCGCTGCAGTATCAACTCAGTGAGGTTCTGGTAGCGAAATTGAATGGGTGAGATGTTAACCGCTAAACTAAGTGTGAGGCCTTGCTTATCCAATGACATCAGCATTTGACAGGCTTGATCAATGATGAATTCACTCAACTGTAAGATTAAACCGCTCTGTTCAGCCACAGATATAATCTCGGGTATGGTAACTCCTGGAGGCCCATCAGGCCAGCGCAGTAAAGCCTCAGCACTAATAATGGTTTGGCTTTCGCTGTCTATGACTGGCTGGAAAAACATTTCAAAAGCCTGCTCATCGATTGCCTTGCTAATATCATCCTTTAAATTTAATAAACGATGACGGTCAGCATCCATTCCGGCATGAAACTGACGCCAGCAACTACCATTAATTTTTTCTCGTTGTGCCCTGAACAGGGCCGTCTGTGCTGATTTCAATAAAGTCCTAACGTTATTACCATGAGCTGGATACTCAGCTATACCTATACTTATCTGCGCGCCTGTTTGGGCATCTTCAGAAAATGCAATTTGGTTACATTGATCTATAATGCGCTTAAAAAAAAGGTCTTGTTGTTTTGCTGTCAATGCGGGTTTAATGATTAATCCAAATTCATCACCAACACCGCGGCAAGCTATTCCTTCTTCACTGACACTCTCTTTAAGAATTTTTGCAATCTTAATCAATAAATTATTACCCGATAAATATCCAAACATATGGGTGACGTTTTTAAATTCGTTAACGTCAATTACGCAAACATTAAAGATTTGTTGTTCGTTATGTTCGTTGTTAATTAGTCGATTAAAGTGTTGTTCAAACAGATTGCCATTGCCAATACGAGTAATTGGGTCAATATGAGCGACATCCCATAGTTGAGAGCGAGTGTTTTTTTCTTGTTCTTGAATTTTTATCCGTTCAGCGTCAAGCTCTTTTTCGAACTGATTGGTTAATCGCTCAAGCGAACGGTTTAAGTTTACTATTTCTTTTGGCCCACGTGCCTGGTTGGTAAAATGGCCTGTTTCGAGTGCCTCTTCAGCGGCTTTCGATAAAAATTTAATAGGTATGGTAATCGTTTTTGATATCAGCCACCATAGTAGTAAAAGTGAAAGAGTCCCCAGTGACCAAACTAATAGTAATGTCTGTCGGTGCTGTATTGTCTGATATTCTACTATGTCTGACAGTGTATGTTCATGTTGTGCCTGCGCTTCAGTAATGGTCGTAATTGAATTCAATCCAGTTTGTGCATGGCTATCGAGAGATGAAAGTAAAGTGTCAGGATTTATTGTGAGATTATTAGATGGGGCAATGGCAGATCGTAATACGATTTTTTCCATAGCGGATAAGGAAAGCCCAAGCTCGTTTAAGGCTTTTTTCTTACAGCACCACTGATGATTATTTTGTGATTTTTGAATTTGCTGAGCTAATATCTCTGATTGAGTTAAGTAGCTTTCAACCAGAAAAGTTTGTTGGCTACCAACGATTAAATCAGAAATGATAAGTAAGGAAGAATAACCGCTAGATAAGCGTTTAAAGCTGGTTATATCGTTAAGGTGCTTGTAGTTACTTGCTTCAATTATGCGTAATTGTTGAGTTTCTTTAAAGCTAATAAACCAGCCACTTAATGCAACGAAAAGAGCTAGCGTTATGGGTATGATGAGGTATTGTGCAATCCTTAATTTGAACATGCTTTCTTTAGCCCTCGAGGTAAGTGATGATAGCAGAAGCTTTAAGAGCAGAACGTATAACAGCAGCCACGAGGGGCTCACTTCCTTCAGGTGGGTGAAAGTGTTGTTTCCCTGGTGTTGATACGTCAAACAAAGAGTTATCTAAAAAGCTGCGAAGAGCTTGTTGGTCAATACTTAATAGTTTTTCTTTAAAAGCTTTGTTATTTATTAAGTCACAGTATTGTGAGCGACATCGTTGGAATGTAAAGTTTTTCAATTCCCCTTGCTTGTTTAAAAGCCATGCAATTTCAATGAGCCCCCAAGGAGTCGACTCGGGACGAACATGGATAATATTTTTGTCTATAATGTCTGGTGTACTGACTTGATAAATCGTATGGTAGCCAAGTTCTTGTCGATGCATATTAAGGCCTGTCTCAGCAATAAAAAAGTCTCTTGCTTGCCGATCAATTTTGATAACGGAAGATTCAAAAGTGGATGGGCTAGGAGCTAATTGATTGATAGTCGCTAAAGGGTCACGCAGAGAACAAAATGCTTGACCGAATACAGCGCTTGCGTTAAAGATAAGCAGTGAAAAAAAACTGATGATTTTGACGGCTTTAGACAAATTGGCCATAGGTCAGTATCCTTATATTTTTCTCTTATAAAAAGCGGTAACGAATCTGCAATTGAAACTGAGCATTCTCAGCCATCTGCGCATTAATCGCATTTTTATGGCTTATGTTGCTACGTAATTGGCTTGAAATTTCTGTATTCAAATAAGGCCGCCATTCATTACCGATGATAATATCTTTTTGGCTACGATTGATTTGATTGGTTTGATCAAAATTTCTTTGATAACGGTATTGAGCGTACCAAAATAAGTCGCGGTTGTTAGTGAAGCGAGAGAACTCGGCAAGGCCATAGTGTCGATCATTGCCGTTATCTTCACCATTAGAAATTTCTCCACGAAAGGTAAATTGCGCGTGTGAGTAGCAATAATCGATCGCTACACGTCGTTTTTCAATTAGTTGATTGGCTTTAGCGGGGACTAAATCTCCGTCTAAAAAAGACAGCCCCCAATGGTGCTTAACAGAATGATCGATAGCTACTCTCCCGCTCACTAGACCGGCTCCTTCGGCTCGGTCCCATTCATTGCCGCTCCCGCGGGTATAAGCTATCTCATAGTCAAATTGATTGATTCGCCCGTTGGTACTGATGCCCCAATCCATTTTTTGGCCAATATTGGTGGTTAATTGCCGTAGTGTACCACCGGTGATAAGCGCACTAAATTCAGCACCAAATGGCAGCTCAATATGCCCAGCTCGGATGTTGAATTCCCCGCGTGATAGGCCAGTATAGTTGATATATGCCGCTCGCCATTGAAGGTCGCTATCATTACCGTTAGAAAAATAGTTAAATGGTTGGCTGACATTATGAAGTTTAATAAGCATAGGTTGCAATAAAAGGGTGGCAGCGTCTCTTTGTTGACGTTTAAAAATATATTGATAGTCAAAACCTAAAAATGCTTGGTGACTGCTGCTAGTGCTTTCTTGATGGTTAACGCGAATAGCAGAGTCAATCATGAATCTGTAATCTTTAGAGTGAAGAGAAAGCGAATTATTAGCCGTTGCCGATGAAAAACCGCAGCAGTACAAAATTAGGATTGAGATTTTTTTTAGGTAATTTCTTAACGCGCTATCAAATTTCATGAAAAGCATATCCATTAGTGGCACATGACGCTATCCGTTATCGTGCCTATTGTTATTTATTATAAGATCTATGCTAGCAAATCCTTTGAAGCACGGTTTAACACAATTTTACATATTCTATCCTGCTTTGTTAGAGAATATATGTGTTAGTTCACATTTTTGGTTTTCATGACTCCTTGTGCTAAGCCTTAAGTCGCGGGTTTTGTTATTCAATAATAAATAAATTGAACTATTTTGGTAGGAAGGCTGTTTTAATTAACACAATAAACGATCTGAGTCGGATTAGTTACCATTTTTATTTATCATTGCTGAATGAGATTAAGTGAGCAAGGTGTCTACGGTATTTTTGAAGCAGTTCATCCAAGTTCAAGTGTCGATAATTGGCCGTTAATTCTAGAGAATATTTCGGTTGAATGTGTCGCTCAGATATATTTTGGTGAAGACGTCGAGATTCGCACAGTCATTGATAAACTTGCCAGCTACACAGGAATAAACCAAATAATAAAAATATATATAACAGTCGTAAAAAAGGTAATGCATTTGAAAACCTCATAGACAGAGAATGGTATAAAGAATTTAAGATAGCAGATGATGATGATTAAGATATTGATTTAATTACCCTTCTTGTGGATAACTTTAATAAGATTGCAATAGTATATT
>DDED01000209.1 GCA_002336035.1 Cellvibrionales bacterium UBA1963 | reverse complement strand
TCGCTCGGCTGGCTTACCTATTATTGAGCAATTTAGTGACAGTAAAAGTGATAATTCCGAACTCGTTATTCATATCATCAAAATCAATAATTTAAGTCCCCAAAAAATAGTTACTACTTTGCGGCCACTGGTGCCGCAAGCTGGTCACCTCGCAGCGTTTGAAGACAGTAGCAGCATTATTATTGCTGATCGAGCCAACAATATTAATCGTATTTCTGAACTCATTCGACATTTAGATGTTTCAGGCGATCTGACCATCAAAGTCATCCCCATTAAGCATGCAGTTGCTGAAGATATTTTGAAAATCTTGTCATCGGTGTCAAAATTGACTGTAGGAAAAAATCTCCAACTTGCTGTTGATACTAGAACTAATAGTATTTTAATTGCTGGAGATGGTGAGCGAAAAAACACCATTGTCGATCTTATTGCGCAATTAGATCGACCGTTACAAGGTGACGGCAATACCAAAGTCACCTTTCTTAACTATATAGATGCAGAAGATATTGCGCCCATACTCACCGCTATTGCCAAAAGTATCACGAGTGGAGGACAACAAACCGCTGGAGCTAGTGAGATAATAATTCAACCATCGAAAACAACAAACGCATTAGTCATAACCGCCCCGTCCGGCATTATTAAATCCCTTGATAAGGTCATTCAAGAACTCGACATCAAACGTTCGCAGGTATTGATTGAAGCAATAATTGTCGAAGTCTCTGAGTCATTCTCACAGAAAATGGAAGTTTTTTGGACCAATAATTCGGACTCTACGTCATTGCTTAGCGGTAATTTTTTAGGGGCGCCTGAAAATGCGACAACTATCTCTGCCGATTCATCCGCATTATTGAAGCAGGCAGGACTAAACTTAGGTTTCTTTAAAGATGCCGATATTCGTGGCTTATTACAAGTAATTCAAACCGACGCTAGAAATAATGTTTTATCGACACCATCGATTATTACGATAGATAATGAAGAAGCAGAAATGCTGGTTGGTAAAACCATCCCATTTGTTACTGGCAGTCAGTTAACCAATAACTCGAATAATAACAGCGTGCCATATCGTTCTGTCCAGAGAGAGGATGTTGGCATTACGCTTAAAATCACACCGAAAGTGAGTAAAGTAGGAACGATCACGCTTGAGATTGATCAGCAGGTTGAGTCTGTCACAGCTACGCAAATAAGTAATGAAGGTATCAGCACGAATAAGCGCAGCATTAAAACTACTGTGTTAATTGAAGACGGTAAAATTTTAGTTCTGGGCGGCTTAATTGAAGATTCTAAAAGTATTTCACAGACGAAGATTCCGATACTCGGTGATATTCCAATATTAGGTGCCCTCTTTCGCGGCAGCTCTGAAAAAATTAGCAAGCAAAACCTTATGGTGTTTATAAAACCCACCATTATTGATGACTTTAATGTTGCCAATCAAAAAACAAAGTCTAAATATGAGCTTATTCAACGACAGCAATTAGAAGGCATTGGTAAAAGTGATGTTGCAACGCTACCGCTTATTGAAACTCTCCAGAAAGACGGACTTGAGTAATCAGCGTCGAACTTATTCCTTAAACTCAACTAAAAATAAAACCGATAGTGCTATGGACATTGTGTATTTTGAAGACATTGAACTTGATATAAACCGAGACTTAGGTAGTTATCAGGTGTGTAAAAAGGAAGTAATTGATTTTGCGACTGTGTGGGATCCCCAACCCTTTCATATTGATGAAAACGCCGCTAAAGATTCTATTTATGGAGGGCTTACGGGTTCATCAATTCATATGATGGCTGTGTTGAGTAAAGTCATCAGTCAGAACCCTGTTCACTATGCCGTGTTAGCTAACCTTTCTACGCAATTTGATATGCCTAACCCTATGCGCGTTGATGACACATTATTTTTTTCTTCTCAAGCCTATGAAAAGAGGTTATCGAAAACTAGACCTGGTATTGGAATTGTCAGCTTTAAAACAGTCGTGATTAATCAAGATAATAAAACCGTTTTAAACACACTCACCACCACTATGGTGTCTTGCCGTCCGGGCGATACTCATTAGAGGCCACCATGCATCCAACCAACAACATAAATGAAGCCACATTACTCACGCTCATTAATCATTTAGAGCGGTTTGTCGATGATCACTTGCCACTCGGCAGAGCCATGAAAATAAGTGTCGATGAATTTGACGGTAAAAGGTTATCGTTGAGTGCGCCTTTATCCTTAAATAATAATGATAAAGGCACAGCTTTTGGTGGCAGCTTATATTGCCTAGCGGTAATGAGTGGCTGGGGTTGGTTTTATTTGCGTTGTTTACACACCAAGATAGAGCCAGTGGGAGTGCCTAATATTGTTGTAACTCAAGCCAGCATTGATTATTTATTGCCGGTAAAGGATAAAATCATTACCGCGACTTGTGGCTTAGATGATGACAGTATTTGGCAAGGGTTCGCAGATCAATACCAAAAAAAAGGCACTGCGAAAATACAGCTTGAAGCCAGTGTCTATTCCGGAACTGGTGAAAAGAGGAAGCAAGCGGTTGCCTTTAGCGGCAGCTATGGCCTGCTAGGTGCTTACTAGCTAAACTATTATTGCTTTAGTCCGCTAAGAACATCCAGGTATCCATAACACTGTCAGGGTTGAGTGAGACGCTATCAATGCCCTGCTCCATAAGCCATTGCGCAAAATCAGGATGATCTGATGGGCCTTGACCACAGATACCAACGTACTTATTCATTTTTTTACACGTTTGAATGGCCTGACTTAGTAACGCTTTGACGGCATCATTACGTTCATCAAAGAGATGAGCGACTAACGCAGAATCACGATCTAGGCCTAATGTTAATTGGGTCAGATCGTTTGATCCAATTGAATAGCCGTCAAAGTACTCTAAAAATTGTTCAGCAATGAGTGCATTGGCTGGCAATTCGCACATCATGATCAACTTTAAGCCATGCTCACCGCGTCTGAGATGGTGTTGTGACAGTAAGTCTGAGACCTGCTTGGCTTCTGCTGGTGTTCTGACAAATGGAATCATAACTTCGACATTATCAAAACCCATGTCTTCTCTGACTCTCTTGATGGCTCGACACTCCAGCGCAAAGCAGTCTAAAAAACTGGGCTTCGTGTAACGAGAGGCCCCTCTAAAGCCAATCATTGGATTTTCTTCTTC
>DDED01000108.1 GCA_002336035.1 Cellvibrionales bacterium UBA1963 | reverse complement strand
ATAATCGGCCGTTCGGTTAATGGCGGCAGCATTGCATCACCACCCAGCTTAAAAGCCAGTACTCTGCCTTTACTGGCCGTATGCTGAATGCTGTCAGCGCCCATCATGCCCATGAAACCACCCCAGCCAGCCATAATCGCAATGTATTGCTCACCATCAACGGCATAGGAAACGGGGGGTGCGATGGCAGCAATCTGTGTTAATGACTGCCATACTTGTTCGCCAGTATCAGCACGGTAGGCCTTGAGCCACCCGTCATGACTGCCCTGAAACAATAAATTGCCTGCCGTTGCCAGCAAACTCATCGACCATGGCTTATCGAAATCTATTCGCCAGCGCTCGGTTTGAGTGATGGGATCCCAAGCCACGATTGAGCCAATGTGAGTGGCCTTCTGGACCGCTTTAAATAATAAGGGATCCGCACGTCCCATACTCATGGCTACACCAGTGTGCAAAGTTCCTTCATTCGCAAATTCATCATTGGCTTTAAATTCGAAGCCCTGCTCAATCATGGGGATATACATCAGTTGGTATTCAGGGTGATAAGCCATGGGGTGCCAATTATGCGCGCCGACCATTGACGGAAGGGTAAATTGAGGTTCATCACGGTAATCAGCAACATCGGTCATAACAGGCCGACCAGTGGCTGAATCGATGTGGCTCGCCCAATTGACATTAGCGTAAGGCTCAGCAGAAATAAACGCGCCATTAGTTCGATCAATCACATAAAAGAAACCATTTTTGGGCGCCTGCATAATCACTTTTCGAGTTTTGCCGTTAATTGGCAAGTCAGCCAAAACCATATGTTGAGTCGCGGTATAGTCCCATCGTTCACCTGGAGTGGTTTGATAATGCCAAATATATTCGCCGTTATCGGGATTAAGCGCCACAATTGAAGATAAATATAAATTATCTCCCCCCTCTGGGCTGCGCACATAACTATTCCATGGCGAACCATTCCCAACGCCAATGTATAACTGATGCAACTCAGCGTCATAGGTCATCGAGTCCCAGACAGTGCCTCCACCACCGAGTGTCCACCAGTCGCCGTTCCATGTTTTAGCTGCGGTAGCCAATGCCTCTGACTCAAATCCTAACGCAGGATTACCGGGCACAGTATAAAAGCGCCAGAGTTGTTTTCCTGTCTCAGCATCATAAGCAGTGACGTAGCCCCGGACACCAAAATCTGCGCCACCGTTACCAATTATAACCTTGCCATCAATAATGCGCGGCGCCCCAGTGATCGTGTAAGGCTGTGACAAGTCAAAGGTTTGGGTCTGCCATGCAAGCGAACCCGATAAAGCGTTGATGGCCACCAATCGGCCATCTAATGTCCCGACGTATACCTTGTCGCCCCATACCGCAACGCCTCGATTGACCGTATCGCAGCAGGCGTAAAAACCTCGCGACTTATCGACATCAGGATCATAAAACCATAATTGCTCACCAGTTTTAGCGTCAAGCGCAAAAACCACACCCCAAGGTCCGCTAGTGTACATACGACCATCCACCACAATAGGTGAAGCCTCAAGACCTCGTTGAGTGCCGGTTTCAAAGTACCAAGCCAAACCCAACTGATCGATATTAGCGGTGTTAATAGTGGTTAATGGGCTGAAACGTTGCTCATCGTAAGTTCTTCCATGCAGCAACCAGTTGCCTGCATCATCTCCAGCGCTTCTAGCGCGCTCACGATCAACCGTCGTGACGGCTGGTTGGGCCGAGACAAAAGCCACTGATAAACCACTTAAAATCCACACTGTCACTGTGAGCAAGTAGTGCCTATAAACGGACAAACAACGATTAATATAATATTGCAAAACTGGACCTATTTTCTCTATTACTTATTATCGGGAAACATCGTTTCACTGGGTGTTATTAACTCATCTAAGGTTAAATCAAAGCTGGGCAAGAACGTCTCTAAAAAATAATCAACCTCTGGCATTGCCATTTGCTTTAACCTTTCACTGGTGTCTTTAACGGCTTGCTTAAACTCACCATTGCCAGCATTTATTTCTGCCTTACATTTTATTAGCGAGGCTATAATATCTGCCGCTTTAATTAATCGAATAAACTCATCAGAAATATTCTCATGCAGCAAGTGATTACGATAATCTTGTTGCAGCTCGACGGGCAAAGTCGATAACATCTCTCGCTCCGCCGTATATTCGACTTCTTTATAAGCATCACGTATTTTTTTATTGTGGTACTTAATTGGCGACGGCAAATCCCCCGTCAACACTTCTGAACAATCGTGATACAAGGCCGATATTGCTAAGGCATTCGCATCAATTTTTTTATCATATAATCGATTAGCTATTATACCTAACGCATGCGCAATCACAGAAACTTCATAAGAGTGTTCCATGATGTTTTCTTGAATAGCATTACGCTTCATACCCCAGCGGTAAATCCAGCGCATTTTGCTTAAATAAGCAAAGAAATGATTATTCATAAACTCACCTGGTTGGCTACTTACGCTTCTGTCAGGTCATCGGTTAATAACTAGCTGTCGATGCCCATGGCGTGCCTAATCACTTTGTTTTTCAATTGCGACTGAGCGTGAAAAATATTCATCCCAACATTCCGCGCCCAGCGGAGCGGTAACGGTAATGGCTCAAATAAGCGCTTTAAACCCTCAATAGCCGCCATCATTGCTAAATTGTCAGCTTTGCGTTGACGTTGGTAGCGTTTTAATAAGCCAATATGTCCCAACGATTGGCCTCGCTGGTGACCCGCAAGAATCACCTCAGAGAAAGCCTTAACATCGGCCAAACCTAAATTAATACCCTGGCCTGCAAGAGGGTGAATGGCATGCGCAGCATCGGCCACTAAAGCAAAATTTGGCCTGACATAGTCAACCGCATGGCGCTGCTGTAAAGGAAAACTAAACCGTTTTGATACCCCTTTTATTTCACCTAGGCGATGCTCAAAAGCGCGACCTAACGCGCGTGAGAAATCATCATCATCCATTGCCATAGACAATGCATTTTCTTTATCAGTCTGCGACCACACAATAGAACAATAATTTTTATCCGATTGGGACAGACTTAGCGGTAAAAAAGCGAGCGGCCCATGGGCCGTAAAACGCTGCCAAGCAGTATGTTCGTGGCATTGGCTGGTTTCCACCACACAGACTAGTGCCGACTGCTGATATGACCATTCCCTAACTTGCATTTCTGCCATTGTCCTCAATGGCGAGTTAGCCCCATCTGCAGCAACAATCAACTGGGCTTCCAGAATCCGACCATCGTCCAACGTCAGGCAAGATTTATTAGGGCGCGCATCAGTTGCCAACAAATCTATCCCTGCAACGGATCGTTCAGAAAAAACATCAACACCTGATAAAATCTTTATTCTTTGGTGAAGTGCAGCGACCGTGACTCGATTCTCGACAATATGACCCAGCTCGCTAGCACGGATATCAGTCGCATCAAACTCAATGTGCCCTGTGCCCTCAGCATCCCAAACAATCATTTTATCAAAGCGACTCACCCGCTGGCGAGCCATATCAGACCATACACCAATCGACTCAAGGAATTGCTGCGAACCGGCAGTTAACGCACTAACACGCGCATCAAAGTCATTAATGCCTTCCTCACAGCATGGATAGGAATCACTTATGGCTTGCGCCTCAATTAATGCAATTCGTAATGGCTTATCCATGGCATCGGCGGTCATAGCTAATGAACACGCCAAGGCACTGCCCGCTATTCCAGCACCGACGATCGCAATGTCATAACTCATTTTCATAGTATTGGCCTTCGCCCATTGAGGCCGGACGCCTGATCAGAAAATTGTTTTTTTACCGGAGTTAAAATATCTAATGCCAATAAACCTAGCGAACGCCCAAGCTGAATAGGCAATGCTTGACGACCAAATAATTCAATTAAATTATGGCTAAAACCAATAGTAATATCTTGATCTTTAAGCTGCACTTTTGCATAACGCTCTAACAGCGATAACTCGCCAATGTCTTGATTATTATCGCTCGCCTCACTGACCAACTCAGTCAACGCTGCGATATCGCGAAGCGATAAATTAAAACCTTGGCCTGCCACTGGATGTAAAGAGTGTGCGGCATTACCCATGACAACAATATGATTTCTAATCACCTCATTGGCCAGTGTTAAGGCTAAAGGATAACTCTGCCGTTGGCCAACGTGCTGGATATCGCCTAAACGAAATCCAAAGGCGGATTGCAATGCTTTAATAAAGTCTGCATCGTTCAAATCAGCTTTGCTTTGTGCATGATGCTGATCGGGCATTGTCCACACTAAAGCACTGCGGCGCGGCGCATTAGGCAGGTCAGGTAAGGGTAACAGCGCGACCGCCCCGTCAACCAGAAATCGCTCGAATGCATGGCCATTGTGAGGCAGCTGTGTTTGAACGTTAGCAATAACCGCCTGCTGGTCATACTGCTTAATGCTGGCACTGATTCCAAGACTTTCGCGCAAACCTGAATTAGCGCCATCAGCAACCACTAACAGAGAAGCGTTAACTTTCACCTGATGATTCTGGCTTAAATGGTTTGCGGCGACACTAACAGATGCCCCTTTTTGTCGAGGCACGATATTAGCGACACTGGCTTCACTAAGTAATTCGATCGAAGGTAGGTCCATTAGACGGTTGAGCAGCACGGCCCCTAACCATTGGTTTTCAATGACATAGCCATAGGCCGTTTTATTTTGCTGTTCTGCACTTAATAACGTGCTGCCGGCATGACCTCGGTCTGAAACATGAATGTGGCTAATGGGTGAGGCATGGACCAATAACTTTTCTAACACGCCTAATCGCTGGTAAATCTCAATGCTCGACATAGACAACGCCGTAGCCCGCGCATCAAAACTAGGATGATAAATTGGCCCGACGACCGACCCGTCTTTGCTTGTACCCTTAATAGGGAAGTTATCTATGAGTAATATCGACAACTCGTCGTTACTTACCGCTAAGGCGCAGGCTAAGCTGATACCCACTAAACCGCCGCCAGCAATGACAATGTCATACTGGCTATGTAAAGCATCTAATTTATTTTTATTGTGTATCATCGTTTATTTTTTACTTTTTTATTTTGCGATAACGGTCGCTTTTTAATAATGCTTTTTTGTTTAGCCTGCCGTTTTATTGTTACTTTTTTGCCTACAATTTTGGGCGTAGATGCAGCAGCAGACTGCTTCTTAACGGCTTTATTTTTTGCTGCCGATGCCTTTTTTGTAGCCGATCCTGTGCTGCGCAGAGATTTTTTCTTTGATGCTTTTTTCTTAACAGCGGTCTTCTT
>DDED01000029.1 GCA_002336035.1 Cellvibrionales bacterium UBA1963 | reverse complement strand
TATTTATCGTTCTGTGCGTCGTGTATTTTTAAGGCAGTTAAATGTATAAGCGTCCAGCCATATTGCCGCGTTCACATATTCTGCGGCCGCAAAAAAAACTAGCTAAAAAAAGCTTGTGGGATACAGCCCTAACACGGGTATTAATGTTGTTGAATCGCTGGCGCTTCGGGCGCTTATCATCTTACCAATCGACGTTGTCTCTTATTCAAGGCTATGCGACTAGTTTTTCAATAGAGAGTGATAAGCAGCTACGGCTTCAAGGTCGTCATTTAGGAGTAGCATTGCGCCGCTCAGAGTTCGATACGCGTTTGGTGGCACAAACCTTTGCATTGGTGCGCGAAGTATCGGGTCGGCAGTTAGGTATGCGCCATTTTGATACGCAGTTGCTGGGTGGCTTAGCTTTGTTTTTTGGCAACATCACTGAAATGCAAACCGGTGAAGGTAAAACGCTAACGGCAACATTACCGGCGGCCACTGCGGCATTGGCGGGCGTGCAAGTGCATGTAATAACGGTGAATGATTACTTGGCCAGACGTGATTGTGATGAGATGCGTATTGTGTATGAAGCGCTGGGGTTAAGTGTTGGCTGCGTAGTGCAGGGCATGAGTCATGATGAGCGAAAAGCGGTTTATGCCTGCGATATTGTCTACTGTACCAATAAAGAATTAGTGTTTGATTATTTAAAAGATCAAATTGAAATCGATAAAGGCCGACATGCCTTGCAGCTACATGCGCAGCGATTAAAAGGCGCTGAAGCCGTTGCAGAAAAAATTCTTATCAAAGGGCTGCACTTTGCCATTATTGATGAAGTCGATAGCGTATTGATGGATGAAGCCATTACCCCCTTAGTTATTTCTGCCACAGTCCCAGAGAATGAGCGTGAAAGTGAGGTTTATCAGCAGGCCTTAGCGGTGGCTGAAACGTTAGTTGAAAAAACCCATTTCAATATTGATTACGTTAAGCGAAGCGTTTCGTTACTTCAAGCGGGTGAGCAGCTAGCGAAAGAGCAAGCTGAATTGTTAGGGCCTTTTTGGCGTGGGCGTGTTAGGCGTATTGAGCTTGTTAGTAAGGCATTGTCAGCGTTGTTTTTGTTTCATAAAGATGAGCAATACTTACTGCGTGATAATAAAGTACAAATTATTGATCAGCATACCGGCCGTGTTATGCCCGATAGAACCTGGGAAAAAGGTCTGCATCAATTAATTGAATTTAAAGAAGGTTGCGAGTTAACTAAGCCGCGTGTGACTTTAGAGAAAATTAGTTACCAACGATTTTTTCGTTTTTATCATCATATTGCAGGTATGACAGGTACAGCGAGTGAGGTAGAAAAAGAGTTATGGTCTATTTATCAGTTACCGGTTATCACTATTCCCAGTTATCGAAAAAATCGTCGCGTTAGTTTTAAGGCTAAGGTATGTCACTCCATTGATGACAAGTGGCCGCTAATAGCCAATGCCGTGAGTGACGTGTTAGATCAAGGCC
The DNA here is from genome assembly GCA_002336035.1 of Cellvibrionales bacterium UBA1963. Classification (GTDB taxonomy): domain Bacteria; phylum Pseudomonadota; class Gammaproteobacteria; order Pseudomonadales; family UBA7434; genus UBA7434. The sequence goes on along the minus strand of DDED01000029.1, from coordinate 1,446 downwards.
GTGCCGTTTTAGTGGGTACAGGTTCGGTTGCATCATCTGAACGACTAAGCGCGGAGTTGATCGAGCAAGGCATTTGCCACCAATTGTTGAACGCTAAACAAGATGAAGACGAAGCCGATATTATTGCTGCAGCGGGGCAATCAGGGGCCGTGACCATAGCCACCAGCATGGCCGGTCGCGGCACCGATATAAAGTTAGCCGATAGCGTTGCCCAAGCGGGTGGTCTGCATGTTATTCTTACTGAGTTGCAAGAGTCTTCTCGCATAGATAGACAGTTAGAAGGTCGCTGTGCACGTATGGGTGATAACGGCAGCGTAGAGCGTATAGTCTCAGTTGAAGATGCGATTACAGAAAATCTATCTAATATTTGGTTTCAGTTAGCAGCAAGAATACCTCAGCAGCATCAATTGAATAAAATAATCAGTATGCAGTTATTGCGTATGGCTCAAAAAATATTAGAAAAAAGGCATCTTAAAATGCGATCGACACTATTAAAAATTGATGAACGTCAGGATGAGCTCTTGGCATTTGCGGGGAAAAGAATATGAGTTTTTTACGTGGTTGTGTGTCATCTTTGGCCATTGTGTTGGCTACATCAATCTCTGTGTTAGTATCTGCGTCAGCAAATAGCACGGTAGATATTAACGCGGCCCAACTGAGCTGCTTACTTGAACCCAGTCAGCAGGTTGATATTAGTAGTCAGGCGCCTGGTGTGGTTAACGTGGTGCATATGGAGCGGGGTGATCAAGTACGTAAAGGACAGATGTTGTTAGAGCTTGATTCTGCTATTCAAAATGCCGCCTATGTTACGGCTAAAGCGCGAGCATCGTTTGCGAAGCGTAAAGTCGCACGCAATAAAAACTTACTAGAAAAGAAGCTGCTGTCTGATTTAGAGCGGGATGAATTACTCACAGAAGCCGAGTTAGCAAAGCTTATGCTAAAAGAGGCCCAAGCCTTAGTTAAGCAGCGAACCGTTTACAGCCCCATTAATGGCGTTGTGGTTCAAAAGAATATATCGGTAGGGGAATATGTGGGTTCAGAGCCCGTGGCTAAGCTGGTGGCGTTAGATCCGCTGTATGTCGAAGTCATTATGAAGTCAGATGTTTATGGCTCGCTTTCTAAAGGCATGACGGTTGAAGTTCAGCCCGAGCGAGACGGTAGACGTTACGAAGGTAAGATTAAAATTGTCGATAAAATTATTGATGCAGCTAGCGGCACCTTTGGGGTCCGTATTGAACTGCCTAACACTGACTTTATATTACCTGCAGGCTTAAAGTGTCAGGCGTTTTTTTAAGCTCTGATAGACTGTAAAAATATGAGTGTGAAGAGATGGTTTTTAAAGAAACAAAAGACTAAATTAATTGTTATGTCGGTTAACGTATTAGCTTCTTTTGCGGTGTCTTATCATTCGTGTAGTAGGGGCTTGTAATTGCTATTGGAAGTTAT
>DDED01000142.1:8899-10603 GCA_002336035.1 Cellvibrionales bacterium UBA1963 | reverse complement strand
AAAGTCCATATCACCAAGATGATCCTCGTCACCTAAAATATCGGTGAGTACTGCAAACTTGTCACCTTCTTTTACCAGACCCATCGCGATACCTGCCACTGGGGCTTTCAAAGGTACGCCGGCATCCATCATCGACATGCTACTACCGCAGACTGATGCCATGGATGAAGAACCGTTTGACTCTGTGATTTCAGAAACAACACGAATAGTATACGGAAACTCTTCAGGGTCAGGCATCATCGCTAACACACCGCGCTTTGCTAATCGACCATGACCAATTTCACGACGGCCAACAGGACCAACTCGGCCTGCCTCACCCACTGAATACGATGGAAAGTTATAGTGGAATAAAAAGTGGTCTTTACCGCCACCTTCTAAACTATCAATAATTTGCGCATCACGTGCAGAACCTAACGTTGTCACAACCAAGGCCTGAGTTTCGCCACGGGTAAATAACGCAGAACCGTGTGCTCTTGATAACACTCCAATTTGCATAGCTAATGGACGAACCGTTTGCGTATCACGACCATCGATTCTTGGCTCATGATTTACAATCCGCTGGCGCACGATATTTTTTTCAATTTTAGCAAATAGATTTTTTACGTCATCAACGGCCACATTACTTTCTTCAGTAACAAACTGCTCAATCGCACGATCACGAATAGTTCCAACCTTCTCATAACGCTGGGCTTTTTCTGTTAACTGATAGGCCTCGCCTAGATCAACACTAACTGCATCACTAATAGCTGTATAAAGTGTCTGGTCAATTTCAGGTGCTTGCCAATCCCAAGAAGGTTTAGCTGCATCAGCGGCTAATGATTTAATCGCTTCAATGACCACTTGCATTTCTTGGTGAGCAAATAGAACTGCCCCCAACATTTGGTCTTCACTCAATTCTTCAGCTTCTGATTCAACCATCAATACCGCATCAGAAGTACCCGCAACAACCATATTTAGAGCCGACGATTCAAGCTCAGAATACGTTGGGTTTAACAAATAGCCTTCGCTATCTGAATATCCTACACGTGCACCACCAATAGGACCACTGAAAGGAACGCCTGAAATAGACAACGCAGCAGAGGTACCAATCATCGCTGGAATATCAGGATCGATATCTTTTTGCGAAGAGACTACCATGCAGATAACTTGCATCTCATTTCTAAATCCACTTGGAAACAATGGACGGATCGGTCGATCAATTAATCGTGACGTTAACGTCTCTTTTTCAGAAGGTCGCGCCTCTCGCTTGAAAAACCCACCAGGAATTTTTCCGGCAGCGTATGTTTTCTCTACGTAATGAACGGAGAGCGGGAAAAAGTCTTGGCCGGGCTTAGCTTTCTTAGCACCAACCACCGTACATAGGACTGAAGTTTCATCCATAGTGACTAACACTGCGCCACTGGCTTGACGGGCAATACGGCCCGTTTCTAAAGTAACGGTATGCTTACCGTATTGAAATTGCTTAATTATCGGATTCACAATAAATCCTCCATCGAATACTAAAAAATGGCGAAAAGCCCTATTGCTTATCGCCGACAAATTACTTACATCAAATTAAAACTAACGACGTAAACCTAAACTTTTAATCAGGTCAGAATAGCGATCAGCGTTGTTACCTTTTAAATAATCCAACAACTTTCTACGCTGGTTAACCATACGAATCAAGCCTCGTCGCGAATGGTGATCTTTTTTATGATCGCCAAA
>DDED01000142.1:5457-8567 GCA_002336035.1 Cellvibrionales bacterium UBA1963 | reverse complement strand
TGGCTTTGCAAATTATTAATATTTGCGGTTAACAAAGCGACTTGTACTTCTGGTGAACCGGTATCGCCATCTTCTCGTTGATACTCTTTCACGATACCTGCTTTTACTTCTGCAGTTAATGCCATGGTACTTTCCTCTCAAATGTGCAATGAATAAAAAGTGGCCCGCCCGTGCACATTTACAGACAGGTCAAAAAAATTACTAAAGCGATAATTGCTGGCTGCCATTATCGCTCATTAAGAAACAACTAATCGTTTGGGTGCCACGCAACCATTGTCATCTATTTCGCCAATGCCGATGAAATCACCGGTATCCATCAGCAACCTAACTTTTCCGTTTAACGGCGCGTCCGGCACTTGCACCGCTTGGCCACGCTGCAAATAAAAGCCGCTCGACTGATCTAAAACAACCGATGGAATATGACCTAAGGCACTGTCCATCGGTAATAATAATTCATCGAGAGCCGTAAAATCATCCGCTGACTTAAGCCGCTCTAATCGCTCAAAATCAACGGCCTGGGCCTCAAGAAAAGGGCCACTCTGAATTCTTCTCAGCACAGCTACAAATCCACCCACTGCCAACTTATCGCCTAAATTTGACGCAATGCTTCGAATATAAGTCCCTTTACTGACGGCTAATCGAACATCAATTTCTATTAATTGCCTTGCCTTATCGACACGAAATGCTAACAGGGCAATATCATCAACTCGAATGACACGACTGGCTCGCTCGACTTCTTCACCGCGACGAGCCATTTTATAAAGTCGTTCGCCGTTATGCTTTAAGGCCGAATACATTGGCGGCACTTGTTGCTGCTCACCTTGAAACGACATTAAAGCAGCCAAAACATCTGCCTCATTGAGCACAGTGGCATCGGCCACTGATGTTATTTCACCGTCAGCATCATCTGTCGTGCTGCGACGACCTAAAACAAAAGTACTGGTGTAACTTTTATTCGCATCTAGCAAAAATTGCGAAAATTTTGTTGCCTCACCAAAACACAAAGGCAACACACCCGTGGCGAGTGGGTCAAGGCTGCCTGTATGACCGGCCTTTGCAGCAAAAAATAATCGCTTGCATTGCTGTAATGCGCCGTTTGAACTGACCCCTAACGGCTTATCTAACACCAAAATCCCGTTAATCAAACGGCCACGTCGATTTGCTCTACCCACTCAAACTATCCTATACAAGGGCCGTTCTACTCAGTCTTTATTTGATTGGCCGCCAGCAATAGCGCGATCAATTAAATTGGACAAATGCTCGCCTTGCCTAACACTATCATCGAAGTAAAAACGCAACTTTGGCGTTGACCGCATACTGTGTTGGCTAGCCACCTGAGTTCGAATAAAACCAGCAGCACCGTTTAATACTTCAACAGCCTGTTTCGCATCTTCAGCGGTTTCTTTATCGAAAAAAGTTACGTATATCTTTGCCATCGACATGTCGCGACTAACAATCACTGCATTCACATTCGCATTACTGACGCGTGGATCTCGTAAGTCTCTCTGTAAAAGCGAAGCGACCTCTCGCTTAATAAAATCAGCAACGCGCTCTGATCGACTATACTCTTTTGGCATGACATATACCCTTCTTGTGATGTCTCAGAAAATAAATAGCTAAAGAACTGACTACAAGCTTCTCGCCACTTTCTGAATATCAAACACTTCTATCCTGTCACCCTCTTTAACATCGGTATAATCTTTCACGCCAATACCGCATTCAGTGCCGCTTCGGACTTCACTGACATCATCTTTAAAGCGACGTAAAGAATCTAATTCGCCTTCATGGATAACAATGTTTTCACGCAATACACGAATCTGTTTACTGCGTGATACTGATCCTTCAACCACCATACAACCAGCAACCAGACCAAACTTAGGTGATTTAAAGACATCGCGCACTTCAGCCGTGCCTAAAATCTCTTCGCGCATCTCAGGTGCTAACATGCCCGATAATGCATCCTTCACGTCATCAAGTAAGTTATAAATAATACTGTAGTAGCGTATTTCAAGCGATTCTTTTTCAGCCGCACTTCGCGCAGTAGCGTCAGCACGGACATTAAAACCAAAAATGACTGCGCTTGTGGTTGCCGCTAAATTCACATCTGCTTCAGCGATTGCACCTACGCCCCCTGAGATGACGTTGACTTTTACCTCATCATTGCCGATTTCTTGTAAAGCAGAAATAATTGCCTCAACTGAACCTCTAACATCGGCTTTTACTAAGACATTAAGTGTTTTAACTTCTGCTGATTCAAAACTAGCAAAAATATTATCAAGGTTAGCTTTTTGCTGTCGCGAGAATTTAACTTCACGTTCTTTTTGACGGCGCATGTCTACAACTTCACGCGCCTTTCGCTCATCCTTAACGACCATTACATCGTCACCAGCATTGGGCGTTCCATCTAAACCTAAAATTTCTACTGGGATCGAAGGGCCCGCTGTTTCTATTAATGTGCCACGCTCATCGGTCATGTTCCTGACTCGACCAAACTGCATGCCCGCTAAAACATAGTCGCCATTTTTTAGCGTTCCCTCTTGCACTAAAATCGAAGCAATATTCCCGCGACCTTTATCAAGCCTTGACTCAACAACAACACCTTTAGCAGGACCCCCAACTGGCGCAGTAAGCTCTAACATTTCAGCCTGCAGTGATAAGGCGTCAAGCAATTTATCGATGCCCTCTCCTGTTTGGGCCGATACTGGAATAAATTGTGTATCACCGCCCCACTCTTCTGGCACCACTTCTTGTGCTACTAATTCATTTTTTACCCGCTCAGGATCAGCGGCTTCTTTATCCATTTTATTCACCGCTATGACTAACGGCACTCCAGCGGCTTTAGCATGCTGAACCGCCTCGATTGTTTGCGGCATAACCCCATCATCAGCAGCGACAACCAAAACCACAATGTCAGTACACTTCGCACCACGTGCCCGCATAGCGGTAAACGCCGCATGACCCGGAGTATCAAGAAAACTGATCACACCATTATTAGTCTTAACATGATAGGCGCCAATATGCTGGGTAATACCACCCGCTTCGCCGCTAGCCACTTTTGACTCTCGAATATAATCAAGCAGCGATGTTTTACCATGATCAACATGACCCAT
>DDED01000142.1:0-5151 GCA_002336035.1 Cellvibrionales bacterium UBA1963 | reverse complement strand
TTTACCATGATCAACATGACCCATGACCGTAACTACGGGTGGCCGACCTGGATCAACGTCATCATTGGAACTGCCTGCGGTCAATTCGGCGATTAAGGCTTCTTCTAGTTCGTTATCGCTCACAACCCTATAGCTATGGCCAAGCTCTTCAATCAGTAAAACTGCTGTTTCTTGATCGATGCTCTGATTAATGGTCGCCATCTCACCAAGCTTCATTAATTCTTTTACCACCACTTTAGCTTTCATCGCCATTTGTTGGGCTAAGTCTGCAACTGTAATCGACTCACCTAAGGCAACTTCATAGACGATGCGCTCCGTAGGCTGAGTAAAGTCTTGACGACTCACCGCTTGTAAGACTTTTCTGCTGCCCATACTAACGAACGAACCATCGGCCTCATTAGCAAGAAAGTCATCAACTTTCACCTGGCTGCCACGATTTTTACCGCGTTGCTTAGGTCCTTTTTTACCTTTATTCGCCTTCCTGCGCGGCTCATCATCATCGGCGGTAGGCGTAGCGACTTTAAAGTTTTTAGTCGGCGTAACTTTTTCTTTTTTAGGCGCTGCATCAGCCTGCTTCTTAGCAAGAAGGTCTGCCGTTTGACGAGCACTGGCCTCTGCTTTTTCCTGAGACACGGCTGCGCGTCGATTTTTATCTAATAACTCTTGCTCTTTACGCTTAGTCGCTGCTCGCTGACGTAACTCTTCAGCATCAAAGGGATCATGTGGCGCCTCTTTAACGGCTGAGACATCGGTTATATCGGATACGGTGTCTTCATCTGCTGTGTCGAGTTGCGCTTCGGCACTTTCTGCCGATGCTGCTTCAGCTTCATCATTCACAGAAGCATCGACTGCCTCTACGTTATTAACTTCAGAATCACCTGATGGTTGCCCAGCAGTAACCGCCTGCTCTTCGGTCGATAGACCATCAATCGCTGCGTCTTCTTCAACTTCGATAGACGTTTCATCGCGCTTAATGTAGGTTCGCTTTTTTCGCACTTCCACTGAAACTGTTTTTCTGCCTTGACTGCCCGCCGCCTTCACTGTACCTAACGTTTTACGTTTAAGGGTGATGCGCTTAGGCGCAGTCGTGCTGCCGCCATGACTACTTTTCAAATGCGTCAATAATTTTTGCTTATCTTCATCTGAGACAGACTGATCACCTGACTGATGATCGAGGCCGGCCTCTTTCATCTGCGAAAGCAAACGATCGACCGAAGCACCTACTGTTTTAGCGAGTTGACTTACTGTCACTTCCGCCATGAACCTTTCCCCCTAATACTATTAAATGGTTAGCGTTAGTCTTCTTCATCCGCAAACCATGGCGCACGAGCAGTCATAATTAACTCTCCCGCACGTTTTGCATCTAAATCTTCAATACCTAAAATATCTTCTACTGCTTGTTCGGCCAAATCTTCCATGGTGACAATGCCTTTGCTAGCGAGTACGAATGCCAGATGCCTATCCATGCCTTCCATATTAAGAAGATCATCCGCTGGATTACCGCCTTCTAAAACCTCTTCAGAAGCAATAGCCTGCGTCAATAGCGCATCTTTTGCTCGAGCACGAAGTTCATTAGCAATATCTTCATCAAAGCCTTCTATATTCACCATCTCTTCTAATGGCACATAAGCGACTTCTTCTAAAGAGGTAAAACCTTCTTCTACCAGCACTAGCGACACGTCTTCATCAATGTCTAATGCCTTTACAAACATATCAACTTGCCGACCAGCCTCTTCTTCACCTTTAGCTACTGCGTCTTCTGAGCTCATGACGTTAATCGTCCAGCCAGTTAACTGCGAAGCTAAACGAACGTTTTGCCCATTGCGACCAATCGCTTGCGCTAAATTATCTTCAGCCACGGCAACATCCATCGAATGTGAATCCTCATCGACGATGATGGATTCAACTTCAGCTGGCGACAAAGCATTAATGGCAAGTTGCGCTGGGTTATCGTCCCACAAAATAATATCAACTCGCTCATTGGCTAGTTCACCAGAGACTGCCTGTACTCGCGAACCGCGCATGCCAACACAAGCGCCAACAGGATCAATACGGCCATCATTAGTTTTAACGGCAATCTTAGCGCGCAGTCCTGGATCTCTGGCAGCGGCACGAATTTCAATGACTTGCTCTGAAATTTCGGGCACTTCAATTGAAAATAACTCAATTAACATCTCGTTACAGGCTCGGCTTAGTGCCAATTGCGGCCCACGCACATCCTCTCGGATTTCCATTAATATCGCTCTGACACGATCACTGACACGGAAGGCCTCGCGACCGACTAAGCTATCACGATTAATCAATGCCTCTGCATTGTTACCTAAGTCAACAATCACTGCATCGCGGGTCACTTTTTTAACGGTACCGCTAACCATCTCACCAATACGATCCCGGTAAGCATCAACCACTTGAGCGCGTTCAGCTTCACGAACTTTTTGAACGATTACCTGCTTAGCCGTTTGGGCGGCAATACGGCCAAATTCGATGTCTTCAACTTGCTCTCGATACACATCACCAATTTTCAAAGCCGGATCTTTTTCAGCGGCTTCTTCGGTCGTTAATTCAGTGCCAAGAATCGACAAATGATCATCAGGCATCACGGTCCAACGGCGAAACGTTTCGTAGTCGCCCGACTCACGATCAATAATAACCTCGATTTCTGACTCTTCTTCATAGCGCTTTTTAGTCGCCATCGATAAGGCTAATTCAATCGCTTCAAATATCACTTCACGATCGACGCCCTTTTCATTAGAAACCGCATCAGCTACCAGCAAAATCTCTTTATTTAACATTTGCCCAGTCCACTCCCGATAACAAAATTAAACATTTATACACCCACCAATTGTAATACGTTAGTCAAACTGAGGAATCATACTGCCCTTTTCTATCGCCTCAAACGGCAAGCAGTATTCATCTTCACCCTCTTGAATCAACAATTCATCATTTTCAATACCGGTCAACAAGCCTTTAAACTGCTTGCGACCATCAAAACCAAAGCGCAATTTAACCTTAACCAAAAAGCCGATATGGCGACGGTATTGATCTAAGGTGAAAAACGGCCGAGCCATGCCCGGTGACGATACCTCAAGGCGATACACCCCCTTGATAGGATCTTCAACATCCAACATGAGCGACAGTTGGCGACTTACCTCGGCACAGTGATCAGCGCTGATACCGTCATCTGACTCAATAAAAATGCGCAACAAGGTCGAACCTGATTGAGTTTGATATTCTAGGCCCCAAAATTCAAAGCCCATATCAACCACCACCGGTGCGATTAATTGCTCTATTTGCGTGCTACTTGCTGCCAAATTTTACCTTCACTCAATCGCTAATTCAGTCAATCGCTAAAATGTCGCCTCATTCAGGCTGGCATTAAAGGGATCTGCACCCATCATCGCCACCCTAAAAACAAAAAATGGGCACGAGGCCCATTCCAATTATTAACCTAAACGGTAGATTAATAATAAAAAGCCCTTATTGGGGGCTTTTTGATAATCTGTAGCGGTTGGCTAACCGTTAGTAAAAGACCCGCAGGCTTTTTACCACAATGCCTCTTTAAAATAGTTAAAAAGACAAAGACCAGAAGACAAAGATCTTGCAAAAAAGCGTATTAACCCCGCCTTGAGAAACCGCAAGACCCCCTAAATTCAGGCGGGCATTATAGAGAGAGGGGTTGCTGGGGTCAAGGGAAAGCCCTATTTGAACGGCAATTTTGGCATTAAAACACGCCCTAGCTGATTAAAAAACGAACGGCAAGTTCGGCGGGGAGCTTTACGACAGATTAAAGGATACCTTGATCCACATACCTAATCAATAAAGCTATAAAAAACATTAACTTAGTCGAAATAACACTGTCTTTTATCGATCGGCCATAAATGCTTATCTCAGCGGAACTACGCCGGCTCTAAAAAGGAGCTGCGGCAGCTGAAAAGAAAATCTCATTATCCTGGCTTTACAAGGTCACGAAAAAAAGTAAAAACTGATCTAATCACTAGCAATATGATCACCCTCTTAAGCCTGCAGTTCAAGAAGGGCTTATGTCTTCGGCTTGTTTATTGAGAATCTTGCTCCCAAACAGGAAAAGGGTCGTTAAACGTCGCCCAATGAGCCTTACCTTGCAAGAGTTCTTCCTCGCTTAACAGACAGTTATCGAGGGCGGTTGTCATCGCCGATTGATCCAAGCCTTGACCAATAAAGACCAGCTCTTGACGCATGTCACCAAAGGGCTCAACCCATTCTTTTTCAATCGAGTCGAGGTACGCTTGGTCGGTGGGCCAATGTTCCTTAGGTACGGCTTTCCAGAACATGCCACCAAAACCGTGCCGGGCAATGCCCCCGGCTTGGCTCCACTGGCCGGCAAACTCAGGCCGAGTGGCCAACCAGAAATAGCCTTTCGAGCGAATCAGTTTGCCAAAGTCCTTGGTATTATGCAGAAATTGGTAAAATTTTTCGGGATGAAAAGGGCGTCGGGCCGCATAGCTAAAACTGCCAATCCCGTACTCTTCGGTTTCTGGCACATGCTCGCCGCGCATTTCTTTAAGCCAACCTGGGGCTTGTTGGGCGCGTTCGAAGTTAAATAGCCCCGTATTCAAAACCGTATCGGTGTCGATTTGGCCCTGTTGAATCGGAATGATTTTAGCGTGGGTGTTTAATGTCTTTAGTATGCCTGTTAGTTGCTCGACATCAGTGTGACTCACTAAATCGATCTTACTGATGAGTATCACATCGGCAAACTCAACTTGATCAACCAGTAAGTCGGCCACGCTTCTCTCGTCTTCTTCACCCAGTGACTCGCCGGCTTCTTGCAACGATTGCGCCTCTTCATAATCTATCATGAAGTTCACGGCGTCGACCACGGTCACCATCGTATCAAGGTCCGCTACATCCGATAAAGAAACACCATGTTCATCGGCAAAAGTAAAGGTTTCAGCGACGGGCAGGGGGTTCAGAGATTCCTGTTGACTCTACTACCAAATAATCAAAACGCCCTTCTTTAGCAAGTGTATTGACTTCATCGAGCAAATCTTCTCGCAAAGTACAACATATACAGCCATTACTCATCTCAACTAATTTTTCTTCACTGTGATTTAAAGAGACGTCGTTTTGAACAATAGCTGCATCAATATTAATTTCGCTCATATCATTAAC
>DDED01000088.1:4456-5584 GCA_002336035.1 Cellvibrionales bacterium UBA1963 | reverse complement strand
TTGTTCAGTTGTCCCCAGTAACAGAATCGCGAGAGAGAGCAAGAATTATTTTTTATAATACTCTGCTTAGAATGAATATTTTAGGCCTGCAGACAAGGTTTTGTAATCATCAGTCGATGCGTATGTTACTGACAAAGCATAGCCGTTCGCAAAGTTTGGGTGAATATCAACGCCGACAAACGGTGAAATCTCTGCACTTTCGTTCTCAAATTTTATGAATTCAATTCCGCCATTCAGTTCTATGTTTTTTGACAGCATCGATCTAACACCCGCCGCTATTGTACTGGAATCAATTTTTATAGAGCCAACGGATCTATTTTTTATTTTATTCTTACTGTAAGTAATACTGTACACATAGTCTGTTTTTCGTGATTTCGCTATATGCCCTCCAACACCAACAGTAGATATATCGTTTTTTTGATCAGTGTGATCGTATTTCACTTTATCAAAGCCTGCGATGAGATAGAAATTATCTGTAATTGCGTACGAACCTTTTAATGTATATCCATCGCGGTCGTCATTAGGTTCATTGTGCTTTAAATCCAGAGATTTTACGTGAATTTGATTGTATGAAATGACGTCATTTTGAGCATGGCTTGAAAGGCTTAAAATTATCGATAATAACGTTAGATATTTTTTCATTTTATGATCCTTTGTATAAATTAGTCCTTTTTAAGAGCGAGTACAGAGTAATGATCTGGATAATAATTGCAAGGTAGGACTTATGTGATCATAGAGCTTACTAGCCGGTTGTGATTTTTCATGCGGCGTATATTCAAACCATTAAAGACTTAACGGACAGTTTTTATTGAAAAAAAGAAAGGACGATGCAAGCCATAAAATTAACCCTCTATAAAGTGTAAAACAATGTAAAACAATTTAGAGTGAAACCGAGCGCTAAGAAATTATGCGTATTGAGTTACCGTATAATCTGGCTGCCGATTTAGAGGCTCAAGGAAAGCCTTACGCTTTCGCGCAAAAAAAACCGCGAACGTCATCGACATATCACGGCCTTGCTAAGGGACTTCACTGGCCAGAGTTGCTATTAGCGGGTTAACAATTATCCATCGGGCTATATGTTGAGGATGCATGCCAACTAGCCACAAAAGCCAGTAAAAAAAGCCAGTA
>DDED01000088.1:2555-4136 GCA_002336035.1 Cellvibrionales bacterium UBA1963 | reverse complement strand
AGTAAAAAAAGCCAGTAAAAAAAGGGGTCGAGGCTAATAGCCAGCAGCAGTGGTATATGTGAGTCAACGATATCCCAAGGCTGTGCAGCAAGCTCATAATGTCGGTTGTTGCCGACCGTCACACACACGTAAGGATCATGTCTGTGACGCACAAATCAAAATGTGGGATAAACGTGATAGGAAACCATGCAAATGGCAAACTCAAGGCACTGAGTCAAAAGAGATAAAATTTGCACGGGGGGCATACCAGCAACCCCAAGGTCGATTGATACAGTCTGGAATTTGACTGCAGCGTTAAGTAACAACCTACCTTAAACTCTACTTATTCTGCCTAGTCTATACCAAGAAAAGATCAAAAATCGACCGCTTTGTTCTATAAGTATACATCAAGGGCTATGGGGGTAAAAAGTCATTCAGAGTGATGAGGTAAGCGTTTTTTGAATATGCTAAGGCCTGCAAGGGCAGAGAATAACAAATAGCCGGCAGCGGGAAGAGGGATAGGAGCGACTTGATAACCGATATCTGCAAATGACATGAGGGTCGTATCACTGATATAGCTCGGCGAGTTTAACCAGCCCGTCATCAGTTCAAAGGCGATATCATTGCCGTTCAAATCAACAATGCCCGTGGCGCCACCGCCGCCTAAATTCTCATTCCAATGGCCACCGGCTGTGCCCTGGCCACCGTCTAATTCTACCGGCACAAATGTTGCTCCAGGCTGGTTAAACTCAATCTGCCATTGGGCTAGGGCGTAAGCGCCAGTGTATTGACCAGAGCCAGGCACATACACATTATTTGCCTGCCAGAGCGTGCCTAAGCCCAAAACATGCGCCATTTCATGAAGGATAACGTCGTCAAACATATTATTGCTTTCAAGTGACGCAATATCTGAGCTGTCAAATCTCATGTCTCCTTCTGCCGTCAGGGTAAAACCATTAACATCTGAATATATCCACGTGGGGCCTGCGGAACCAAGCACGCCATTCACACCATCAATATATTCAATGTCAGCGTTGATGATGATGGGGTCCGTAATAACGATATTAGACCGGTAGCCGATCAAGACGTTTCCCCAGTAGTCAGCAGCTTGCACAAAACTATTTTGCTGCGAACCCGACATGTCGCCAAGCCGTAAGTCGATCATAATGCCGTGAGCTGGCAGGGTGGCCAATGATAAAAAAAGTAAAATGCAAGCGCGAGCTTGATGCATGAAAGGTATCATCTTTCATAGTCTCCAGGGTTCATTTGAGCTTTCGACGCGATCATGGGAAATGCACGCGAAAACTTTACAATTAAATTGTAAAATTAAACTTATCAGATGGTGGATAATTAAACAACAAAAATTGCTGTTTTAGTGCTGAAGCAAGCCCTACAGAGGGGTGGGAGCGGGTATTTTGCTGTCATACCGTATTAAGGATGAGTCATCATAATCAATAAATAAGCCAATTCGTTGCGGAACTAACGGAGTAGTCTTGTGTCTGATTCAACATCTCACCTCGTAGCTTGACCCCGTTATTACCATTAGTTTGGGAGGGGTCGTTTTTTTATGCTGCCACTATAGTGACGTTGTTCTTTCTTTTC
>DDED01000088.1:0-2213 GCA_002336035.1 Cellvibrionales bacterium UBA1963 | reverse complement strand
GTTGCTCACTCACTGTTGCCCACTCACTGTCATGGCCGACTATTTTTGCATGATGTGGCTTAATCTAACTGACGCTCAACAGCGCATTGATCTTATCACAACGCAACATGAGCGCTCTTTGATCAATAATGATGGCGATGATAACTATAAAAAAAGCGTCAGTATTAAGTATTCATGATCAGTATATTTACTCTAGCCAACGTTGAATGCGTAGCTATTATTTTAATAATCATATAAACCGTATCTTGCTAAGCCCGTGCAGTGATGCATGGTAAAAAATTTCTTTAATTCTTACGCCCGTTTTACGCCAGTATCTAACATTACGTTAGTGTTTGATGGTCGCCAGCTCAGCTATAATGAACCCTTAATAACTTAGGAGTTTATCATGCTGCAAACACCCGACGTGCTCATTCCAGAGGCCAGTCATCGATTGTTAGAAAAAAGCATTATTGGCACCATTTCTACAATTCGTCATAAAGACCAACAGCTTTCAAGTCACCCAGTCGGTTTTGTCTGGGATGGAGAGGCAGTTCGAATCTCTAGCTTGAAAAATCGAATGAAATATAAAAATATTCTCGTCGATCCAAGGGTAAGTTTCTGTGTTATTTCTGCGGTAAATGTCATGAATTATCTAGAGATTAGAGGCTATGCCACAATAGAAGATGACGCTAATAGAGAATTTGCTCGACGGCAGTTTGTTGAAAACAGTGGCGGTGATGAACCTCCAGTGGATATGGATCCGCCCGGGGCTGAGAGAATTATTATCACTATACATCCACAGCAGGTATCGAGCCCTACATTGTATGGTGGTCGTTTTGACAACATGCAAGAAAGCAAAAAGCGTTAAAAAAGAGATGAACAAGTTAACGCTTAACTGAATGACCAAATGCTTGAATGTCTATTGGCTTATAGCGTAGCCTGATAGTCACTTAATTTCATCACGCGCCATTCGAGATCAGGATGAATTTCTGCGCCTATCCAGCGCCAACACATTGTGCCAACATTATGACCGGCGGTTTCTATCCAGTTTTTGTGACCTGGATGGGTGTGTGATACAACGAGCTGAACACTACCATCGTCGTTGTAATGAGCGGTATGTTTATTGATATGAATGGTGTGGTAGCGGTAATCGAGTGATTCCATCCACCAGTTATCCAGTTGAAAGTTCCAGGTTTGGCATTCTGGAATACTTTTCGCATCAATAACAAACACCTCATCGTCTTCAAGTGACCATGCACTGTGAAAGTAATAAATATTTGGGTCGCCACCAATTAACTGACAATAATCTTGATCGGCAGGCGGTAATTGGTTGTTAATCGGTAAAAAACTTTCAGACCAATCTTCAAATAATTTAGCCGTACGCTTAACAAATGTTGCTGCGCCTTGAAGGCCACGATCCAACGCTTCAGGGGTTAACGGCCTTGGTCGGTCATCTGCTGCACCAATGCGTTCAATTTTTAATTCTGCATGCTTTTCTGTTTTTCTATCTTGAAACGTTTGGCGTACGTTCACTGAGTTGGTTTTCTCGCCCATGGCCACCCAATTACCGTCGTGCTTGTTTTGACTTAAAATAAGTTCAAAGGTGCCATCAGCGTTAATGGCTAGTTCACGCGAATCAATGAAGCCCGTGGTTTCCATCGTGCCATCAATAGAATAACGATTAATTACAGTGCCTATGCCCAAGTAATCTACCGAGCCACGGGTGCCGCTAATTTTATAATCATAAGCGGAATTAATTGAGGCGCTTTCATAACGATTATCAGGGTTGTCGGCACCAAGTTTAATGGTTTCGTGAGCGCCAGAGCGAAGTGTTGGAAACATAGGGTCACGGTGTTCTAAAAAGCTTTCTAAGCCGCCACGTAAAAGCCGTGATAAGTAACGATAACCCTCAGCTTGGTTAAACGCGTCTTTGGGTGCTTTGTCGCTTTGTATGATTTCACCTGCTTCCTTCAGCGTGTCACAGAAGTCAGCCCATGCAGTGCCATCAATAACCCGTTGCTCTGATTCAGGATTTGACATTTTTTTCTCCTTTAAATATTTTAATTGGCGGTGTATAGGGTCTAAGTTAGTCAGCTTAATTCATCGTGAGATCGTATTTTTTGACATAGTCACCAAACAAATCGTCTATTTCAGTTTGTGTAATGCCGTAGTCAGCAATGTTGTATTCATGCTTGCCATGCTTACCTTGTTGATTGTCGTCTAACCATTGTTGC
>DDED01000059.1 GCA_002336035.1 Cellvibrionales bacterium UBA1963 | reverse complement strand
GTGGGTTGGACTTTTTGAATGCCATTGTCTTTCCTGATAAAAATATCCCTTTATTTAACGATTCGGCATTTAACATTGCGCCATCATTGGACGAGCTAAATCAATATGCTGAAAGATTATTTGCCTATCGTTCGCCAGAAAAATCCATTATTCCTTCTATAATTAATAAGCCTAATTCGGGTTTTTATGGATTTAAATCCGCTACTGATATGGTCATCATGACCTGTGGTGACATCGTGCCTGTCTATCAGCCAGGTCATACCCATTGTGATTTTTTAAGCTTTGAGTTGATGATGGCCTCGAAAAGGGTCATTGTTGATACCGGCGTTTATGAATATGAGCCCGGTGAGATGCGTCATTATGTACGCTCGACTCGGGCACACAATACGGTTTCAGTCGATGGCGATGAGCAATCTGAGATTTGGGGTGAATTCCGTATCGCTAGACGTGCCAAGAAGTACGCTGCCTCGATTAAACAAGCCGATCATGATATCTGTATTACCGGTGAATACAATGGTTTTTACGGCGACACGCTCGGCTCTCAACCTCGATTTACCCATCATCGATCGATCAATGTAAAGTTAGTTAAAGATGCTATCGATACCATAGCGGTTATTGATAAACTGACAGGAGAAGGCGCTCATAGTGTTGAAAGCTATGTGCATTTTCACCCAGATTTTTGTGCGCATGTTAATGATGATAATACCGTCACACTCAAGTATGGGGAGATTGACTTTGCGGTATTAAGCGTTGATTCTCATTGTGAGCTACGCATCGAAAAGACGATTTATTGCCCTGAATTTGGTCTTAAGCACCCTAATGACTGTTTGGTTATTTCAGTCAGTGGTGTTTTTCCTTTAGAGTTAAGTTATCGCTTGCATCGACGTTAATTATGAACATTCTTTTTTTATCACATTATTTTCCACCCGAGGTCAATGCTCCCGCAACGCGCACCTATGAACATTGCAAGCGCTGGGTTGAGCAAGGCCATTCGGTGACGGTTGTCAGCTGTGTGCCGCATCACCCCATGGGTGAGGCATATCCTGGCTATAAGAATAAGTGGTGGTTTGAAGAAAACAAAGACGGTATTCGCGCAATTAAAATTAAGACTTACATTACGGCGAATGAAGGCTTTTTGAAGCGCACCTTTAATTACGTCATGTATATGATCATGGCTATCCTGACGGCGCCTTTTTTGCCCAAAGCCGATGTGGTGATTTCAACCTCTCCTCAGTTTTTTAATGGCTTGGCGGGTTATTTTGTTTCACGCATTAAGCGTGCCCCTTGGCTGCTGGAAATACGCGATCTGTGGCCAGAGTCTATTTTGGCCGTTGGGGCGATCAAAAATCGAACGGTCATTGGTCTTTTAGAATATTTAGAACGCTTTGCTTATCGCAAAGCGGATTCGATTGTGCCCGTCACGCAGGCCTTTAAAGCGCATATTGTCAATTTAGGCGTGGCAGAAGAAAAAGTATCAGTCATTCGTAATGGCGTCAATTTGGCTTTATTTGAATCGGTACCGAAAAACACATCACTGGCAAACGAATGGGGGTTAAAGGGTAAGTTTGTTGCTGCCTACGTGGGCACCCATGGTATGGCGCATGGTCTCGATACGATTTTAGACGCAGCCGAACGGCTTAAAAATGACCCTGATATTGTATTTTTAATGGTCGGTGATGGCTCAGAGCGGGCGCGCTTAGCGCAAGCAGTCAGTGATCGAAAATTGACCAATGTCGTCATGCAAGGTCAGCAGCCAAAGGCTATGATGCCTGAAATATGGTCAATTACAGATGTCAGTTTGGTGCTTTTGAAACGGCTCGATTTATTTAAGACCGTGATTCCCTCTAAGATTTTTGAGAGCATGGCCATGTCGGTGCCCATCGTTCTAGGGGTTGAAGGCGAAGTGAAAGGCATTATTGAGCAAGCGCAAACTGGACTTTGTATTGAGCCGGAATCAGCTGAGCAATTAGTGGCTGCGCTAGTAAGATTAAAACAGGATTCAATCAGTTATGCCGCATTATCTGACCGAGGCCGACCATATGTTTCCAAAGAATTTGACCGTAAAGTTCTGGCAGATCAATATCTTAAAATAATAGAAAATCTCGCTGCATAGTCTACACTTTAGTTTAATTAAACAATGGCAATGGGGCGAAAAGTCAATAAGGTGCTTGAGGTTCAAATAAGCACAGTGGTTCGATTGTCATCATTCAGCCTAGGCAGCTAAAACATGGACATAACAACATGGATCTAAAATCACTTTTATTGAGCAAGCAAACGCTGCTGCTATTGCTGGCTATCGTATTATTAGCTTGGGTTTGTTATGACGGCCTTGAGTTGATGGTAAGTTGGTGGGAGCGTGATGAGTATAGCCACGGTTATATGATTCCACTGGTCGCCTTGTATCTCTTATGGCAAAAGCGATACCTACTTGCCGAGCAGGCAGAGTCAGGTTCCTATTTAGGCTTAGTAGTGTTATCGGGCGCCCTAATGGCATGGTTGCTGGGTGAGTTGAGCGCAATCTATACCATTATCCAATACGCCTTTTTCATTGGTTTATTTGGCTTAGCCTTATTATGGGTGGGGGTTCGTGGTACCTTGGCGATTTGGGCGCCCATTTTTTATCTGATTTTCATGATTCCACTGCCAAACTTTTTATATTTTAATTTATCGCAAGAACTGCAGCTTATCTCTTCCAGCATCGGTGTATTTGTGATTCGCTTATTTGATATCTCGGTCTTTCTAGAGGGCAATGTGATTGATTTAGGCACCTACCAATTACAGGTCGTCGAAGCCTGCAGTGGTTTACGTTATTTATTTCCTTTAATGAGCTTCGGATTTTTAATTGCCTATATTTATCGTGGCCCGGTTTGGCAAAAATTCATTATCTTTTTATCGACTATACCTATCACCGTATTGATGAATAGCTTTCGTATTGGCGTTATTGGCGTGACGGTTGAATACTTTGGTATAGCCGCGGCCGAAGGGTTTTTACACGATTTTGAAGGCTGGATTATCTTTATGACTTGCCTTGGTGTCTTGTTATTTGAAATCTGGTTGTTTTATTTGTTTTCATCCAAAGATAAACCTTTTGGGGAATTGTTTGATCTAGATTTTGGCGCGGGTCGTGAAGAGGACCATCCGCAAGTCGTTTCAGGTATTCAATTAGCTTCCCCCGCATGGTTAGGTGCTGGGTTGCTTGTGCTGGCGGTTCCCACTTCAATGTATTTTGCCGAGCGTCAAGATTTAGTGCCCGAACGCAGTGAGTTTATTGATTTTCCAATTGAGCATGATGGCTGGACAGGCCGCCTTGATAAATTAGATGCAGATGTTTTAGGTGTGCTTAAGTTATCTGACTATCACATTGCTAATTATTATCAAGAAGATAATGCTGCAGTTAATTTTTATGTGGCGTGGTATCAAGAGCAGCGCAAGGGTGCGTCCATTCACTCGCCTAAGTCGTGTTTGCCTGGTGGCGGTTGGGTCATCAAACAGCATACCATTGAAACGGTTAGCGGCGTAGAGCGAGGCGGCCAAAGTTTAACGGTTAATCGCGTCAATATGCAGATGGGTAATAGCAATCAGTTGGTGTATTACTGGTTTGAGGGCCGCAGTCGCAATATCACCAATGAGTACATGGCGAAGTGGTTTATTTTTTGGGACTCGTTGACTCGACAGCGTACCGATGGTGCCCTAGTACGCCTAGTGACCTATGTGCCAGAGGGAAGTGATTTGGCTTTAGCGGACCAGCGTTTAGTGCAATTTATAAAGGATTTTGATCCACTGTTACCCGCTTACATACCTCAGTAATTGAGTATTCGCATGGATGACAATAATAACTATGATCAATGATATTAAAGCTGGCAGAGGCAGCCTATAGCGTGGAAATTGCGATTTGCTTTGCCTTAGCGTTATTTTTAAGCACGGCTTTAGTGCCCGTTGCCATTCGCTATGCGCCAGCATTAGGCTTAGTGGATCTGCCTGATGGCGATCGAAAAATCCATCTCAACCCCATCCCTCGCTGTGGCGGTTTAGCGATTATTACTGCAGTTCTGTGTTCGGTGCTGTTTTGGCTCGATGACCTATCGCAATTTTATAATTTATTCATTGGGTCGCTGACTATTGCATTATTTGGCTTTTTGGATGATCGCTATGACTTGAATTATAAATGGAAGTTTTTGGGGCAAATAATCGCCGTGGGTATTTTTTTAATGGGCAGCGTGGAGGTCACTAAAACGCCCTTTTTGGGTCTGGGTAATTCGGCACCGATTTTGAGTTACGCTGTTATGTCATTATTTATTTTAGGGGTTACCAATGCGGTCAATTTAACCGATGGCCTGGATGGTTTAGCCGCTGGTAGCAGCCTATTGGGCTTAGGTTTCATCGCTTATTTGAGTGTTCTAGCCGGTGACTTTTCTATTACTCTTATCGTGGCTGCAGTGGTGGGTTCGATTCTGGGTTTTTTACGTTTTAATACGCATCCAGCCAACGTATTTATGGGTGATGCTGGCAGCCAATTTTTGGGATTTCTCGCCGCATGTTTGGCTATTTTAGTCACGCAATCAGAGGCTTCTGCCGTCAGTCCTTCGCTTGCGGTGTTGATTGTGGGGATGCCTATTCTCGACACACTAATGGTCATGACCTTAAGAATGAAAGAGGGCGGGTCGCCATTTTATCCTGACAGAAGGCATATCCACCATCAACTATTGGATCTCGGCTTAGCGCATTACCATGCGGTTGGAGTGCTGTATTTATTAAATTTCTCATTATTGTTTATTGCCTATACTTTTCGATTTGAATCAGACGCAATAGTCCTAACGAGTTATGTCATCTTTTCTATGGCTACCCTTACTGCGATTAAGCTGTTAAGTGGCTCCGAGCTTTTACGACAACGGCGGCTATTAAATGCAAAGAGAGACAGAAGGAATGGGTTGCTTAGAAAGGCGTCGTGGGTGTATGAGTACGGGCCTGTAGCGTTGCAGTATGCGCTTGGTGTGACGTGGCTGGCATTGTTATTTTCCATTGGTCCACAAGACACGTCTTTAGGTATTATTTCTCTGACTGCTATAATACTTATCCTGGTTACGTTTCGGTACCAAGATACGTATCGATTGATACCAAGGGCCATCCTGTATTTAGCGTCAATCTTGTCAGTATTCACTGGTGTGTACCAAACGATGGCGCTCAGTGTAAACGTTGGGTTTGAAATTCTGTGGGTTGACTTCTTCTTATTGATGCTTGTCATTATGCTAAGCCTATCGATCAGGATGACGCGTAAAGAATTGTTTCATTTAGACACTCAAGATATTTTAGTCTTGTTAGTGCTGTTAGCGGCCAGTTTTTTAGTGGTCAGTTTTGATGGCAATAGTTTGTTACTTAATGCCGCTATTCGTGTATCAGTGATGCTCTATGCGGCAGAATTCATTATCAACCGTTGCGAAAAAGTAGTTGTTTCAAAAGTTTTTTCATTCGCTGTTTTTTTTATAATTGGCGTTAAAAGTTTTTTTTAATTACATAATTATTTGAAAGGTGCCATTCCTATGTTAACTAATAGCCTTAAAACGATATTTCTCATTCTCTTTTTTGCGATTAGCTTAGTTGCTTGCAGTGGCGGTGAAGACCGCCAAAGTAAATATCTTGAGCGCGCTAAGGTATATCTTGATGAAGAGAATTATGATAAGGCGCGCATTGAGGCAAAAAATGTATTGCAAATCAATCCTAAAAATGCGGCGGCTAGACAGGTGTTGGGCGAGATCAATTATATTGATGGCGACATAAGAAAAGCCTATGGCAATTTCCTTTCCGTATTGGATCTAGAACCAGAAAATATAGACGCTAATCTTGCGATGGCGAAAATTTATATTGGGGTAAGGGATTATCCCAAAGGGTTAGCGCATTGCGATACAGCTTTAGCCGCAGAGCCAAATAATGAACAAGCCATGAATTATAAAGCGTTGTTACTCTCGGCAACTGATAACAGTGAAGAGGCGGAGTCTCTAGCCCGGCAAGCGCTGGCTATTGATCCGGGTTTAACTGAAGCACTTGGCGTCATCGTGCAAAAATTATTCACTGAAGAAGACTTTGATCAGGCTTTGGCTGTATTAGAAAAAGGTCAAGCGGCTAACCCCAAAGAAACTCGCATTACTTCAATGAAAATATCGCTTTATGAATCAATGGGTCGGCAAGCAGACGTTGAAGCCGAGCTAGTTAAGCTAGCAAGCCAGTATCCTAATGAACAGCGTTATGCCACGACGTTGGCTCGTTATTACATTCGTGAGGGCAATATTGATGGCGCAGAATTGGCGTTGAGGGGTTTTTCTGAGCTCAATGAAGACGATGTCTCAGCCAAGCTTGCGGTCATTTCTTTTTTGCTTCAGCAGCGAAATAAAGAGGCTGCTATTGCAGAGTCGCGGAGCTTAATTAAAGACGATCCCGACCAAAGTGATTTTTACCTCGCTTTA
>DDED01000133.1:18348-27871 GCA_002336035.1 Cellvibrionales bacterium UBA1963 | reverse complement strand
CATTACCCAGGTATGACTGAAAAAAATCTTCTTGAAACTTGCCAGATTGCAAATAAACGCTGGCCATTTACTGCTTGTCGTGTGATACATCGCGTTGGATTTTTAACGATTGGTCAGCCAATCGTTTTGGTGCTAGTTGCTGCCAGTCATCGTCAACAAGCAATAGCAGCTTGCGAATTTATTATTGATCATTTAAAACCGACCGCAACGTTTTGGAAAAAATCAATTTTTGAACATGATACAGCGTGGGTTGAAGCAAAGCTGAGCGACCAGCTGGCGGTCAAAAAGTGGCAACCATAAATGCTCAGCTGACATAATTCAACATTGTTATTATTCTGTCAATCGGCTATTGTCAATGCGGTTAATTTTTTTTTAACAGGTATTAAAAATAAATATTTTCTTACAGGATCTCCGAATTATGACCATAGAACAACGCTCATTTCGTGATGCACTCGGCCAATTTGCTACCGGAGTGACGATTATCACTGCAGCTCCTAAAGGTCATGCCGCTTTTGGCGTGACAGCGAATTCTTTTGCCTCCGTGTCGCTTGATCCTCCGCTGGTGCTGTGGAGTCTGCAAAAAAGTTCAGATACCTTTGAAGCGTTTGAACAATCCACCCATTTCGCGGTGAATATTTTAAGCCAGCAGCAGCAAGACTTATCGAATCAATACGCAAAAAAAGGCAGTCATGATCTTGTTGAAGAACATTTTGTTGCTGGTGAAACGGGCTTGCCGTTGATTAACAATGCGATTGTCAGCTTTGAATGTGAAATTGATGCCTGTCATGACGGCGGAGATCACATTATTATGGTGGGTAAAGTTGTTGCTATGAGCGATGTTGATGCCCAGCCAGCACTGTTATTTCAAGCTGGAAAATACCGAGCGTTAGCGTCTGACAGTGAATAAATGCTTATCGATATTCGTTAAGGAGTAGTTTTTGAAATTTTGCAGTCAATGTGGCGATAGTGTTTCTTTAAAAGTGCCTAAGGGCGATAACCGTCCTCGTTATGTTTGTCAGGCTTGCGCGTTTATTCACTATCAAAATCCTAACGTCGTTGTTGGCACTCTTCCTGTATTGATCGACCCGAGCGGAGAGCTTAAAATTTTATTGTGTCGGCGTAATATTGAGCCTCGGTTCGGGTTTTGGACGTTGCCTGCTGGTTTTTTAGAAAATGCTGAAACGTCTTCTGAAGGCGCATTGCGAGAAACGGTTGAAGAATCTTGTGCAACAATCGGTAATTTGGCTTTATATCGAATTTTCAATGTGGCTCATACCAATCAAATTCATATGTTTTTTCGCGCGGACATGCTAAATGACCAATTTTCAACCACGACCGAAAGCTCGGATGTGAGACTTTTTTCTTTTTCTGAGATTCCTTGGTCTGAATTAGCCTTTCCAACGGTTCACAAAGCCTTAATGGATTTTATTGATGACCATAAAATAGGTCATTTTCCCGTTGAAATGGGTGATATTGATGAATCTTATTGGCGTAAAATGTAACAATTAGCATTGCTTCCTGACACACCATCACCATGGTTCCTTTTACAGTGCTGTAACCGACGAATTGCTTAAGGCTTTTATGTTAGACCCCCAACTACTTTATATTCTGGCTGCATACAGTGCTGTTTTAATCACAGCGATTTTATTGGGCGGTCAATTACCACATTGGGTGACGTTAACCCATACCCGCATGCAATTAGTGATGAGCTTTGTTTCAGGCCTTATGCTGGGCATTGCCATTTTCCATTTACTGCCCCATGCAATATACACGATAGATTCTACGAATGGGGTTGAAATTGTCGCCCGTTGGACAATGGGCGGGCTGCTGTTAATGTTTTTACTACTGCGGGTGTTTCATTTTCATCACCACGATATTGCTGAAGATGCTCACGATGCTCAATGTGTAGAACACCCTCACGATTCAAGATCAAATGCTATTAACAGCACAGCGGTTGGGATAAAGACCAGCTGGTTAGGTATCGCGTTGGGTTTGACTATTCATACCATGATAGACGGTGTTGCGTTAGCTGCAAGCATGCAGGCTGATTTCATGCTGAAGAACGACCTTTCACATTCAACTCTACTTCTTGGTCTCGGTGTTTTCTTGGCTATTTTATTCCATAAGCCCCTTGATGCTCTCACTATTTCAGCAATGATGAGCAGAGGAAACGTAACAACGTTTCAGAAGCGAATCATCCTACTCGGGTTTGCTCTTATTTGCCCGTTAAGCGCGTTGGTCGTGTTATGGGGGTTTGATTTCGTTGCCCATGGCGATGGTCTATTTGTTGGTTCTGCCTTGGCATTTTCTGCAGGTATCTTTTTGTGCATTTCACTGAGCGATCTGTTGCCAGAGGTTCATTTTCACAGCCATGACCGATTAAGTATGACGGTAGCTCTGCTATTGGGCGTTGGCTTGTCGTTGTTACTGATTAATTTAGAATCTGATTATACTCACGTATCGGTTGAGCCAGTGACAAGCTCATCGCATCATGTTAGCCATTAGCTTTTGAGTGTTTAATATTTTATTATTATAGAGGTTCCTCATGTCATTACCCAAAATCGGCAATTTAGCTCCCGCTTTTAGTTTGCTTAATCAGCAAGGTGAGAAAATCAGTTTAAAAGATTTTAAAGGCAAGAACAATGTTGTGGTTTATTTTTACCCTAAGGCCAGCACGCCAGGCTGTACTGTGCAAGCCTGTGGCATTAGAGACAGTGCCGCAGCGTTTAAGAAACTGAACACAGTCGTACTTGGTGTCAGTCCTGACCCTATTAAACGGCTTCAGAACTTCATTAGTAAGCAATCGCTTAATTTTGATTTATTGTCAGATGAGGACCATGCTACAGCAAATAAATACAGTGCTTGGGGGCCTAAAAAGTTCATGGGCAAGGAATACGATGGTATTTTACGTAGTACCTTCATCATCGGTAAAGACGGTCGATTAAAGGGTATTATGGACAAGGTAAAAACCAAATCACATCATGATGATGTGATCGACTGGATCAAGGCTAACCTGTAATTTTATTATCACGCACCATTTATTTATAGAGGTTTATCAATGGATTTTTTTATTAGTCAAGCTCATGCTCAAGCCGCAGGCGCTGCACCACAAGGCAGTGTTGCTTTTCAAATGGTTTTGTTGCTGGGGTTGTTTGTCTTTTTCTATTTTATAGCGATTCGTCCACAACGTAAAAGACAAAAAGAACATGACACATTAGTCAACAGCTTAGAAAAAGGCGATGAAGTGGTTATGACTAGCGGGCTTTTGGGTAAAGTGGTCAAAGTTGACGGTGATTATTTGCACTTAAAGGTATCGGATAATGTTGAGTTGAAATTTCAGCGTATTGCTGTCCATGCGGTGTTGCCTAAGGGCACATTAAAAGCCATTTGATTTTAATGGTCACCCGTTTGAGGGAGGCTTAAAAATGCTAACAATCACATACCCAGATAAGGTTACGCTGGCTCATACACCTACGCCATTGCAGCCTTTACGGCGTTTGCAGGCTGATACAGGTGGTCCTTTAATCTGGCTTAAGCGCGACGATATGACGGGGTCCACCCTAAGTGGCAATAAAGTCCGTAAATTGGAATTTATTGCTGCTAAAGCCATAAATAATAATTTTACGGCTTTAGTCACTTGCGGTGGAATACAGTCCAATCACTGCCGTGCGACGGCTCTAGTCGCCGCTCAGTTAGGGCTTAGATGCCACCTTATTTTAAGAGGTGAACCTATAGATGGCGCGGTTGCAGATGGTAATCTACTGCTTAACGAGCTTAGCGGTTGTTCGATAAGTTATCACTCCTCGGCTTATTACAATACGAATTTATCCGAGCTATTTCGTCTCACTGAAAATCAATTGCAGGCGGAGGGGCACCGAGTCTTTAACGTGCCTACTGGGGGCAGTAATGGCGACGGAATCTGGGGATATATTGCCGCTGCAGAAGAGTTGTGCCGTGATTTTTGCCATTACGGCATTCATCCGCAGTCAATAATTGTCGCAACCGGTTCTGGTGGTACGCAGGCAGGCTTAATGACGGGCATGAGCTGTTTTGATTCATCAATATCCGTTTACGGGGTGAATGTCTGTGATGACGCTTCTTATTTTTCAAGTAAGATTCAACAAGACATTACTGATTGGCACAGCAAATATCCCTTGGAGGCTGAGCCCTTTAACTGTGGCGAGTTGCTTAAGGCTAGGGTTAATATTATTGAAGGCTATGTTGGTGATGGCTATGCAATTGCAAACGCAGCTGTGCTTGCAACGATAAGCCGCATGAGTCGCCTAGAAGGTGTTGTGTTTGATCCTGTTTACACAGGTAAGGCTTTTCACGGGTTGTTGAGTGAGATTAAAAAGGGCCGATTTCTCGATCAAAAAGATCTTGTCTTTGTGCATACCGGCGGTCTTTTTGGGTTATTTCCCTTCGCTAAGCAGCTAGCCTCATCTCACTAACGATCGACTTTGGTGTTAGTGATCTCGTTAACGTTTAGATCGCTGTCGTTTAATTGATTAAAAACCTTATATTCAGGCATGGTAGGTTTCTGATCTGAGCTGATGAATCGGCTTAAGTTAGAATGCAACTGACGTTCACGCATAAATGCGTAGCGCTGAGCGGTTAAGCCGCTTATTTGCAATTGGTCTTTGAGAATGGTTGGCTTAATAAAAACCATTAAATTATTGCGGCTTTTGGTTACTGAATTAGATCGAAAGAGCCTGCCTATTAATGGAATATCGCCCAAAATAGGGACTTGACTGCGTCCTTCTGTTTCATCATTTTTTATCAGCCCGCCGAGCACTAGCACCTGACCATCTTTAATTAGTGCACTGGTTTTGATTTCAGTTTTATTGGTAACCAGGTCAAGAGCATCGCCTTTACTAGCAACATTCTCTGTGGTTTGTTCAATTTCAAGCGTAATGGAATCACCTTGATTGATTCTCGGCGTCACTTTGAGGGTGATGCCAATATCTTGACGTTTAACCGTAGAAAATGGGCTGGATGAGGTCAGGTTTGTGCTGCCTGTTTGAAAAGGAACATTTTGACCGACCAGCAAGCTGGCTTCTTCGTTGTCAAGTGCGACTATCGTTGGCGTTGACATAATATTAGTTTTATTGCGGGTTGTGACAGCTCTAAGAGCAGCAATCAGATTACCATCTTCTAAATACCCGAAACTAAGGCCTGAGTTACTGATAAAACCTGTGGCTAATTCTTGGGTTGTTTGGCCTGCTACGCCATCGGCAATATTTTTGAAAGCGTCACTGCTGTAGGAGGCATTCACAGCGGTTACTGTCCCATCTTGGTCGGTATCATAGAGCGAAGAACCTCCCCATATGAGCCCGAAGTCGTCATCGACGTCTCCGGTGATTTGCACGATGACAGCCTCAATCATGACCTGAGCTC
Organism: Cellvibrionales bacterium UBA1963; assembly: GCA_002336035.1. Taxonomy (GTDB): domain Bacteria; phylum Pseudomonadota; class Gammaproteobacteria; order Pseudomonadales; family UBA7434; genus UBA7434. Next base: position 22,474 of record DDED01000133.1, on the reverse strand, counting down.
GTTGGATATCGAGTTTAGCGATGATACTTTTTAGGCTATTGATCACACCGTTAGGGCCAGTAATGATAAGTGCATTAGTTGTTTCACTGGATTCAATACTTAAGTGTTCAGTGTTTGGCCCACTTTTTTTGAGAAGACCTTCACCGACACTTTTTAAAATAGGGGCGATCTCTGACGCTTCAATGTAATTCAAATAGACGACTTGTGTGTTGCCGTCATTAGAGAGAGGTGTATCGAGTTTTTTAAATAGGATGATTGCTTTTTTGCGTTGTTTGGTTTCGCCGACAATAAGCACTGCGTTGGTTCTTTGGTCGACAACCATATCAAACTTAATGCCACCTGTCATAGCCGCAGATGGATTCAATTTATCAATAATAGATTTCACCGTTTTAGTGATTTCGAGCAGATCGGCATGGACCACCGTGTATATTTCATAGGCGGTTTCATCTTTTGGTTGGTCAAGTATGGCTATTAGTTTTTGAGATTTGATGATGCTATCGGCAACACCCGTGACGATAAGAGTTTTTTCAAAGGGTTGCATGACCGTTAAAATAGGCAATAGCGGCCTTAGAATCGCTGTCAGTTTCAGTGGGTCAATGTGTTTAATGTCTATAAGTGCAGTTATGACTTCTTTGTCATGGTTTCGATCATCAAAGAATGGATTGTTATTGGTTTTTGCGCTCGCTGCGGGCACTATTTTAATTGTTTCCCCCTCTTCAATGGCTGCGAGTTGGTTAAGCTCTAGTACCGTTAAAAAGATCTTGTACGCTTCTTTAGCGCTGACCGCTCTACTTGAATAGATGGTGACTTTACCCCTAACTTGATTACTAATGATGATATTTTTACCGGTTCGGACTGCAACCCATTCAATGAAGCCTGTTAAGTCTGCTTCCCGCAGGTTAATCATAAGTGAATCAAGTGTTTCTTCTGCTAATTCACCGTTGACTTCAGTCTGTGATAAGGCATTAAAAGAAACGCTTGCTAACAGTAAGCTGGTTACTAATAATGTCGCTAGTCTTTTAAAAAAAATAATGTTTTTATGTTTCATGATAATCATTGGCCTATGAGTCATTTGCGGCTTTTTGTTTTTTCAGTTGCTCAATTCTTTGCCTGATAATATTGGCTTTACTTGTCTGGCTGTTACTTGTTGCAAAGCGATTGTTTGTCTTATTTTGCGTGTCTTGAATAAATAATGTTTCATAGATTCCGTTTCGGTCAATTACAATTCGATCTGAATGGACAGAGAGGAGGGTTACATTGCCGGTGAGCTTTTCACCGATAGAAAAGAAATTCGATTCTTTTTTGGCATCGATAATAATGGCACCGCCTTTTTTCTTATTGGTTGAAGTAAATAAGCCCGCTAACGTGAGGTTAAGTTGTGTTGTCGGTAAAGCTTCGACAATAACCTGAGGTTCGGCGTCGGCAAGTCCAAAAAAATGCCGAAGATTAATAGCATCGGTGTCGACTACTGGATTATTCGTTTGACGATGATAGGCCTCGTCATTTAATTGAGGGGTATAAGCAAGTGTCGTGATCAAAAGTACTGCAGCCCATAGTGTGATGCTTGAGGAGGCAACGATCAGGGTTCCTGCGGCGACAAAAACTGGCTGTCTTGCGAGGGAGCTTGGCAATGTAAGTAGTTTTTTGAACATGGAAGCCTGCATCAGCGTGGTCATTGGTGGTAATTGTATGTCTGTTAAATGTGCACGAGATTCTTCGATTTTTGCGTTTGAGATTTATTGTATCTTAAAGTGACGGTTTCATTATAGTCAGGAAATGGATGAATAGTATCAGATCACGCTTTTTTTGATAAAAAACTTATTATTTTCCAATGTTTTATGGTGAATAGTTGACTAAAAGTGTAAATTACAAATTACTGGCTGAAATGCACTATTCCTCCCGTATACTATAATTAACGACGTTTCTTTTATCGCTGGGGTATTGAGATTCGCGTTGTTTGGTTTTTGAACTTAGCTGTTGCTCTTTTGTCAACGGCTTGCTGGCCACTGTTGAATTCAACACCGCCAGTGGAGTGCATGCTCTCGTTGCTCGATTTTGAGGATTTGTTTTGGAAAGTTATATAAATTCACTGCTAGGCCACAGCCATGATGGTGCGCCTGAGGAAGGCGTAGATCATCCATCAATTGATGATGTTGATGCAAGTCCGGCCATCATTGTTCCTTCTGCTGGCGACACAGTTGAGCAACAAGACGTCACTGCTGAAGATTTTGGTCGCCCTTTGTTGCCTTTCCCTTTTGCTAAACGTTTTGAGGGTTTCGTACTTGAGCAGAGCCACCGAAAAATTTTATACCACACGCCGACTATCGGTGCTGCTGTTGTTGCTGAGATTCAGCGTTATTTGCAGTCGTCTTTCGAGTGTAAAATAATTCCCAAGAGTCAGTTTGAGCAGGCTCTGGCGCAGGCTTACGAAAGCCGTAATAACGAAGCGATGCAAATGGTTGAAGATTTAGGCGAAGAAATGGACTTGGCCAGTCTTGCAGAGTCCGTTCCTGAGTCAGACGATTTACTCGAACAAGAAGATGATGCGCCTATTATTCGTCTCATTAATGCCTTATTAACCGAGGCGGTTAAAGAGAATGCTTCGGATATACATATTGAGACATTTGAAAAGTGCTTGGTGGTTCGCTATCGACTTGACGGGGTGCTTCGAGAAGTGGTCAAGCCCAAACGGGCACTTGCACCACTGCTCGTCTCACGTATTAAAGTGATGGCGAAGTTAGATATTGCTGAAAAACGTATTCCGCAAGACGGGCGTATCTCGATTCGTATTGGCGGCAGGGAGATTGATCTTCGCGTATCAACCATGCCGTCAAGCAATGGTGAGCGTGTTGTAATGCGCTTACTTGATAAGCAAGCAGGGCGATTAAACTTGACCTCGCTCGGCATGCCAGGCAAAGAGCTTGCCCGTTTTAAGGACATTCTTCATCGCCCGCACGGTATTGTTTTAGTCACGGGTCCAACGGGCTCAGGCAAGACGACGTCACTGTATGCGGGGATCAGTGAGTTAAACAATGAAACGCGGAATATATTGACGGTTGAAGATCCGATTGAATACAACTTAGAAGGTATTGGCCAAACACAGGTCAACAATAAAGCTGATATGACGTTTGCCCGAGGCCTTCGAGCAATGCTGCGGCAAGACCCCGATGTTGTTATGGTCGGTGAAATCCGCGATGGTGAAACCGCGGACATTGCTGTGCAAGCCAGCCTGACAGGCCATTTAGTCCTCAGCACTTTACACACCAACACGGCGATTGGTGCTGTTACGCGTATGTTTGATATGGGCGTCGAACCATTTTTACTCTCATCAAGCTTAGTTGGCGTGGTTGCTCAGCGTTTAGTGAGGCTCTTATGTGCTGATTGCAAGGCGCCGTACCTACCCGATGAGACAGAGCGGGTCATGCTGAATTTACAACCCCGTGATTCTCATTCGATGTTTAAGCCGGTTGGGTGCAAACGCTGCAATAACAGTGGTTATCGTGGTCGGCAAGGCATCTATGAAATTGTCGCAATCGATAGTGAGCTACGAAGAATGATACATGATAGGGCATCGGAGGATGAAATGATGGCGCAAGCGAGACTCAATGGCCGGAGTATACTGGATGACGGTATTGATAAAATACTCACAGGAATGACGACGGTCGAAGAGGTTTTACGCGTGACTCAAGAGGGTTAACCAGCGTGGCTGCATTCAGTTATATCGCGATAGACGGCACTGGCAAACAGCAGAAAGGAGTGGTTGACGCCGACAGCGCTCGCCAAGTCCGTCAGATTCTGCGTGACAAGTCGTTGATGGCTACCGATGTTTCCCCTGCAATGAACGACTCAGACCCTAAAAAAAGTGTTTCTTTTTCCTTTGGTCGGCCCTCGTTAACTGTTGCCGAGCTGGCATTGATTACTCGTCAAATGGCGACATTGATTCAAGCCGGTATTCCCTTAGAAGAAGCCTTAGCGACCGTGGCACGCCAGTCGGATAAATCTAGCGTGAACGGTATCTTATTGTCGGTTCGTTCTAAGATTCTTGAGGGGTATACATTAGCCGATGCCATGGCTGAATACCCCAGTGTTTTTAGCAAGTTATACCGTTCAACAGTATCGGCTGGTG
>DDED01000133.1:1791-18019 GCA_002336035.1 Cellvibrionales bacterium UBA1963 | reverse complement strand
GGCTGGTGAGTCTGCTGGTTTTTTAGATACCGTAATGGATAAGCTGGCCGACTATACTGAAGCGTCGCAGGCGGCAAGGCAAAAAGTGCAAATGGCGATGATATACCCAGCCATGCTGTTTCTTATGGCGGTGGGCGTGGTGGCGTTATTAATGGTTTTTGTCGTTCCTGATGTGGTCAAAGTGTTTAGTACCCAAGGACAAGGTTTGCCATTGATCACGCGAATATTAATAGCCACCAGTGATTTCATTGTTAATCAAGGTTGGTTATTGATTGTTGCGTTGTTTGGAATAACGTTCACGATTAAGTATTTACTTGCTAAGCCTTCCATCGAATTGAACTGGCATCGCCAGATATTGTCGTTGCCATTAGTCGGTCGTCTCTCTCGCGGCACTAATACGGCGCAGTTTGCGAGTACGTTGAGTATTTTAACTGCCTCTGGCGTCCCATTGGTTGAGGCCTTAAAAATTGCTGGCGAAGTGCTTGCCAATCAGTGGTTGCGGCAGCGTGTGAGTCAAGCAACTCAGCAAGTTCAAGAAGGCACTAGTTTAAATCGTGCCTTGTCTGATGGCGGATATTTCCCCCCAATGATGCTTCATATGATCGCAAGTGGTGAGCAAAGTGGCCAGCTTGATAAAATGCTAGAGAGAATAGCTACGGCTCAGCAACGTGACTTAGAATCATTAATAGGGGTGATGTTAGGCATTCTTGAGCCGCTTATGCTGCTATTTATGGGAGTTTGTGTGTTTGCTATTGTGGTGGCCATTTTGCTTCCTATAGTTAACCTAAACTCATTGGTCTAATTTATTTTAATCGATAATAAGAAGGGTTTATGAAATACACACGTACGAACAATCAACAACTGGGTTTTTCTCTCATAGAAGTGCTTGTTGTGGTGGTGATTATGGGCATGCTTATCGGCTTGATCGGTCCTAATGTTCTCGGCCAAGTTGATCGGGCTAGAGTGACTACGGCCAGATCTGATATAGCGAGCTTATCGCAGGCGCTCGATATGTATAAGTTAGATAATCATTTTTATCCAACCACCGACCAAGGTTTAGAGGCGCTTGTCAGCATGCCTCAATCATCTCCTGAACCCAGAAATTGGAACCCTGAGGGCTATATTAAAGGCAATCAATTGCCCTTAGACCCATGGGACGGCGAGTACGTTTACATGAGTCCTGGCGAAGACAGGCGGCCTTATGAGCTGTTAAGTTTAGGCGCTGATGCTCGTAATGGCGGGGATGGCTACTCAGCTGACATCAGTAGTTCTGATCGATAATAAACCGGTTGATGTTTAAGGGTATCGACGTGCACTTTAATCAGTTTTCAACACGAATAAGGCCTTATATAAGTTCTAACGACAAGGGTTTTTCTCTGATTGAGCTTATTATTGTATTGCTTATCATTGGCTTTCTTTCCGGCATGGTGTTAATTAATATTGGCAATAATTTTAAGAGAGAGTTGCGCTCAGAGGCTGAGCGATTGCAGAAAATAATTATTGCAGGGTCGGATGAGGCTGTGTTTAGTTCGTCAGAAATTGGCGTCATTTTTCAAGGCAATGGCTATCAATTGCTACGCTTTAATCCCGCGCTTAACGCATGGGAGCCTTTTTCTGACGGCTTGTTTGAGCCCTATAATTTGCCTGGCACGATGTCTTTGCAATGGACGGTTGAGGGGTATCGACAATACGCAAACACAGACCTTTTTAGCGTTGGCGATGTGTTCGAGAAATCTCAATCCGATATGAAATCACATAATCAAGCCTCGGCTAATGAACAGAGTGATCTGTTAGACCGGTTCACCGGTGGCCTTGCATTAATGCCAGAACTCGTGTTGTCGAGTTCTGGTGAACTACCTACGTTTGAGGTTTTATTTACAGCGGCTGAGGGGGTTGAAAATCCTGCTCGTATTCAAGTAAGTTCCGATGGCTTTTCATTGCCTTCTATAATTGATTTATCCCATACCTTCGTTGTCGAGGAATAATCTTTTTGATGAGATTCAAGACAGGTTTCACCTTAATTGAAATAATGGTTGCCTTAGCTGTGCTTGCTATTTCGGGTATTGCATTGCTTGGCAGTATTGGTCAGGCTACAACTGACTTATCAAAACTAGAAGACAAAGTTGACGCACTTGTGCTGGCTGAATACACATTAAATGCGTTATTGATAGAGCCGTCATTCCCAGATTTACTTACTGATGAGCAAATGGTGCAGCGCTCGGGCAGAAATTGGCAAGTGAGACTTATTGTCAGTGAAATGCCGCGCGAGGATGTGCGCCGAATTGATGTAACGGTTTCACCTGAGCCAACCACAATGTCATACGGTCGGTCGAGCTACAACACGGTGATGCTCAGTGGCTTTAAAGTGGATATTTACTGATGTTATGTCACGTGCGGTTTGTCACTATGGCCGGTCTTATTAAACATCATGGGCAAGAATGTCCGGAGCGAGGTTTTACCTTAGTCGAGGCCTTGGTTGCTTTATTTATATTTTCTTGGTTAAGCCTCGCGGCTTATCAAATGCTTGCGCAGGTCATATTGACACAAGCGACTAATCAAAAAGCCTCTGAAGCCCTTGCTCTTAACCAACGGGTCAGTCGTCAGATGGCAAAAGATTTTCGCCATCTTGTTAATCGCCCCATCGTTGATGAGGACGGTTTTCTTCAGCCAAGCATTGTTTTAGAGGGTGAAGATAATGTCATTGCCTTCACTCGACGAGGCTGGAGTAATCCTTTAGGCTGGCGCCGAAGTGAATTGCAGCGTGTTGCATACCAAATTGACTACCATCCAGATGCTAATGACACGGCAAGCCCTTTTTATAATGATGAGCGTTTATTTTTGCTGCGATATTATTGGCCTGTACTTGATCGAATCGAAGAGACAAAGCATCAGCGGCAAGTGTTAATAGCAGGAGTGAGTGACATTGAATTTCAATTTATGGCTTCTGCAGGGTCTGAATGGGATGCTTTACTGCCCGAAAGTGTAGCCCTTCCTTTCGCAATTGAGGTCACCTTGTTATTTGCTAACGATGAAATCAGCTCGCATATTTACCGTATTCTTTAATCGTTCAAGGCAGTAAACGTATTGGTACAGATGAAGAAAATCCATAAAAAAAATTTATTCCGCTCCACGTCGGCATCGACACAAACGGGCGTTGCATTGATTACTGTGCTCATGGTGTTTGCGATTGCTTCAGTGATCGCCGCTAAAATTATTGTCACTAAGGTACTTGATACGCAGCGAACTACGGGGTTAATTAATCGTACACAGGCTTATTATTATGCCTTAGCAACCGAAGAGTTGGCGATCTTGGCGCTTCAAGAAGACATCAAGAATGATCGTGACTGCAATGCTGAGAAAGAGTTTTGTGTCGATCATTTACTCGAGGAATCGTGGGCTACGGGGCCCTACCAGTATGAAATTGATTCTATTGGTTTATCAACGGTTAAAATTATTGATTTAGACCGATATTATAACCTTAACAACATATTAACTGACGGCTCTGAGATCAACCTTGATGAGCTTGAACGGTTTCGTGGTTTACTCAGAGGATTAGAACTCGATGAACGTTTAGCAGATAATTTACGTGATTGGCTCGATCGTGATGACCAAGTGCACGGAAATCAAAGTGACGGCAATGCTTACGAGCAATTACAGCCAGGTTATCGTGTGGCCAATCGTTCTTTGATTGATCTTTCAGAGCTTCGTTTAGTCCAGGGTTTTACCTCGGAGGTCATGAATCTCTTAATTCCTCATGTGGTGGTATTACCGTCTCAAGCGTTCATGGTCATGCCAATCAATATCAATACGGCAAGTAGCGCCACGTTAATGACGCTGACCAAGTCACGTACAGGTGCAAATTCTGCCGAAGAGGAGGGCATATCCGCCACTGAGGCTGATGATATAGTGTCTGCACGTTTGCCTTATCGGTCTGTTCAAGAATTGATCGATCTTCAGCTGATTAAGGAGCTGAATTCAAGTACCTTGCTCAGTAATGGGGTTCTCATGCCAAGAATGTCAGTTCAAAGTACTACTTATCAAATTAATATCATTACTGACTATGCCGGAAGCCGAGCGTATTTATCAACCGTCGTTCAGTTTTTGAATGAAGGCTCTGAACTCAACTTTACAGTGCTGTCAAGAAATGAGGCCAATAATGCGGCTCGATTTTTATGAGTCGAGTTAATGGTAATAAAATAGTTTCTATCTGATGGTTTGGCTGTAATAATGGATGCGCATTCATACGGTTGGTATTAGAGAATAACATGTCAGATTTTCTGTGTTTACGATTTAAAGACATTAACTTGCAATCAGATTGCGAGGTATTTTGGTCAGTCCTGTCTGGAGCCGGTCAAATATCATCCAGCGGATGTGCTCGACTGAAGGAGCTACCTCTGTGTGTTCCTAACAATATGCAGCCACGTAAAACAGTGTTGATTGCGCCAACTGAGGCATTATTACTGACGGAGGTTAACGTACCCAAGGCGCAGCAACGGCACTTGAATCAAGTGCTTGCCTTTGTGGCTGAAGAGCAAATCATTGAGCCGATTGAATCGATGCATCTTGCTATGCCTATGTTTTTAACCGGCGAAGACATCCCCTTGGCAGTTGTAAAAAAGTCATTGTTAGCCAGTTGGTTAAACGAGTTGGAATCTCACGGTTTTGTTGCTGACTTTTTGTTTCCTGATTCTTTGTGTGTCCCTGATACCGTGGGCGACCATCAGATTTTTTTTGATACGTCCCGAGTTTTGTTTCGCTATTCCCAAACTGCGGGTCTTTCTGTTGACGAGCCCCTCGCCTTGTCCATGCTTGACATCAAATTAGCCTCACTAGGGCAAGAAAAGTCGATTAGCCCTAACGCTGATAGAGACCTAACGGCGTCATCCAATTTATTTCCTTTTGCTTTGCTCAGTGCAGGGGACGAACCTCCGCTCACCGATAATTCGGTCGAAAACGAACGTGCTTCCTCTGATGATAATGATGACTCTCATGATGAGCAGGATGCTTCTGATACACAAAAAATTGAGCATGTTTCAACAAATGTTGTGCTGACAAATGAGCTTAAAGCGTCGCTTAAGTCGGCCCTTGCCGTCGCGCAAATAGAATACAAAGAGGTGCAGTATAGTGAATCAATGTCTGAGCTACTATCGATTAAGGCAATAAGGACAATTGATCAGGGTCTTAATATTCTTCAGGGTGAGTTCAGACCGAAGAGCGCCAATGCCGACAGTCGTCGCATAATTCGCAAAGCCAGCATAATCATGTCAACAGTCTTAGGCATATTCATGCTACTAACCCTAGGTGGCGGTAGCTACCTAAATTATCAAGCTGATCAATATTATGCAGATTCGGTGGGTATTTATCGAGCGCTGTTTCCGCAGCAACGGCGTGTCATAGACCCGGTTAAACAGCTAAGAAGGCAGTTGAGAGGGCAAGTTGTTGGCGTAACCACCTCAGAGTTTCTCCCCTTGTTAGACGCAGCGTCTGACGCCATGTCGAGCCTAGAACTCGATAGTGCTTCGGTTATATCTCAATTGCGCTATGACGCCCAACGCGGTCAGATAGTGATTGATATTCGTGCAGAGAATATTGACGTTCTTGAAGCGTATAAAGAAAAAATGGTTGAACGTGGTTTAAACGTTGATATTTTATCGGCCAACCAGAGTCAGGGCATGATTAGCGGAAAAATTCAGATCAGCCAAACGTAATAAAAATTTATGCCGAGATTGCGATCAATGAATAAAATTATAAGTGATTTAAAGCAGCGACTTGACAGTGAGCTAGAACAGTTTTTGCTTCGTGTGCGTGGGAATAAGCAATTTCAGCAATTGTCACAAGCGTATTTCGGTTTGGGCGCAAGAGATCGTCTCGCAGTAAATATTCTATGCTGGGTACTCTCACTTTACCTTTTAATGACTATTGTGGTGTCTCCTGCGCTGAGACATTTGTTTGACGCTGAAAAAAATTACCAACAACAAATTGAAAATCATGCCTGGATAGTGGCCCAGCAACCTATCGTGAAAGAAATGCTTGAGAGTAAACCAAGCGTTAGAGAGGGCTCTCTGCTCAGTATCGCCTCAGCCACAGCAAAAGAATTTGATATCAGTTTTAATCGGTTCGAGCCAGTCGGTGAAGATAAGGTTCGCTTGCGCCTTGATCAAGTCGAGTTCAATGCATTGGTCAGTTGGCTTGGCGTTTTAGAGGCTGATAAAGGCATTGTTGCGGTCGATATCTCGCTCGATGCAGCCAGTTCAGGTTATGTGAGTGTTCGCTTAACCATTCAAGGTTAAGTCTAAAGTTTAAGAAGCCAAGGCGGTTATATGTACCAAGATTTTTTTGGTCTTCATGAAAAACCCTTTTCGATTGCGCCTGACCCCCGTTACCTTTATATGACGGAGCAGCATCGCGAGGCATTAGCACATTTGTTATTTGGTGTTGGTGATGAAGGCGGTTTTATATTACTGACAGGTGAAGTCGGTACGGGTAAAACAACGATCTGTCGATCTCTACTCGATCGACTTCCTGAAAATACCGATGTCGCTTTTATTGTTAACCCGCGTTTGTCGGTCAATGAATTATTACAATCAATTTGTGATGATCTAAGTATAAGCTATCCAAACAATTCGACGATCAAAGATCTTGTTGACGGATTAAATCAGTTTTTGTTGAATGCTTATGCATCGGGCAGAAACACTATACTGATTATCGATGAGGCACAAAATCTTGCTAATGAGGTTTTAGAACAATTACGACTATTGACTAATTTAGAAACCAACGAAAAAAAATTATTACAGCTTATTTTGCTAGGTCAGCCAGAATTAAATGACAAACTAGAACAAAAGAATTTGCGTCAGCTCGCGCAGCGAGTGACCGCTCGTTTTCATTTGATGCCACTGAATGAGTCTGAAACTATTGCCTATATTCAGCACCGCCTTCATGTGGCCGGTTACCGTGGCGAATTATTTTCTAAATCTGCTTTTAAATGCGTCCATACACAAAGCGCTGGCGTGCCTAGGCTTGTTAATGTTATTTGCGACAGAGCAATGTTAGGTGCTTATGCGCAAGGGCAGTTGTTAATAGAGTTTCCAATGGTGCTAGAGGCTTGTAAAGAAGTGCTGGGTGCTTCTCTTAGAAAAAAATCTTCGACACCATTCTCGCGGTTTTTTCCTGCTGAACAGATTGTTCGCTTTGTGCCGTTAGTGTTTTCTATTATTGTCTTATTGGGTGCGATTTTATTATTTCAGCAGGGCGTTCTAAAAGAGGTCTTACAGATATTCTCTCGCGATGCTGCTAACGTTGTTGCTTCACTTTTTTCATTAAAATTAATGTTAGTGGGGTAATGTAAGGTGTCCTTCATTCTTGATGCAATTAAAAAATCAGAGGCCGATAGAAAAAAGTCACAACAAGCCGATGTCTATTCGCTTCAGGAGCAAGAGGTGCTTAATCGGCAACCCCATCAACGCAAGTCTCGTTGGTTTTTATTGTCTTTTGCTGTGCTAATTTTAGCCTTAAGCGGTTGGTTTTTATGGCCCGCATTTTTAGGGTATATGACAGATTTTTCACCTAAGACGCATCTAAAAGCAGCGCCAGAAATTATTATTGATGCTTCTGATAAAAATAAACTATCTAACAAATCCACAGATACTGCGGCCAAATCATTACCTGAAAAAACTTTCACGATAGATGATCCTTTGCCATCCAACTATCAAATTAAAGAACTGTGGGAGCAGCCTGTCAGTTTTCAGAACATGATTCCGACATTGGATTTTGCTTTTCATGTGTACAGTGATGTACCAGATCAAAGAACCATTATCATTAATGATAGAAGGCTTATTGAGGGCCAAATGATTGCCCGGGGGTTAAAGTTACATACCATTTCTGAGTCTGGCGTTATTCTTTTTTATCAAGACCGTTTCTTTCACGTAGATGTTGTCACGCAGTGGTGATTTTCACTCCCCTTTTTTTTTGAGGGGCCGTTATTTGATTTCAATAGGAATTAAAGATATTTAAATGCTCGATAAACAGCAATTGGATGCATTATTAAGTGTAGATACCTTGTCGGATTTGACCACCGCCATAAAGAAATCTTGCCTGTTCATCACTCCAAATACACGACTCGCTAGTCAGTTGCGAGAACTTCTCAATGCTATTTATTATTATTATTTAAATGATGAAGCTGGTTGTTGGGAAACCCCTCAAGTTATGCCTTTTGATGCATGGTTTCAATCACTCTGGAACACAGCCGTTTTATCATCTATTGTAGAGCCTAAACTGCTTTTATCTTCACCACAAGATCTTCATTATTGGGAGCAATCGTTAGAAGGGACTGCTGCGCTTGAGTCTCTCCTTTCTAAGCATTCAGCTGCCGTACAGGCGCAGCAAGCTTACCTGCTTTTAAATCAGTCGTTAATTCCATGCAACGAGCATAAGTTGGTTTTTGAAAGTCAAATTGATTCCGCTAGTTTTTATCAATGGATGGTTCGCTATGAATCGCTGATTGATCAAACGGACTATTGTGCTCAAAGCACCGCGCAGTGCCGTTTATTAGATGCGATGCGCAGCCAAAAAGATGCTCTGATTAGTGACGATAATCATTTTGATTTTTTACCTTCAGCCATTGCATTGGTGGGTTTTACTGCCCCTAATGCGTTGCAATCTGCAATCCTTAATGAAGTATCGGACGTGATGCATATTGCATTAACAGGGCGGCATAAGACTGCTGAAGCACGGCTCTATATTGACTTCTTGGGCGAATTGACTGCGGCTGCACAATGGGCTCAATCCATTCAGGCTGAGCAGCCACACGCCCGTATAGCGGTTGTGGTTCAAGATCTAGCAAAAAACAAATTATCCGTTGACCGTATTTTTTCTCAACAATTTCAGGTTGGCCGCCAGTCATCGTCTTCTCAATGGAACACTCATGGTTATAATGTCTCCGCTGGTGAAGCGTTAGCACAGGTCGACATCGTTAAGCAGGCATTGTTGTTATTAGCAACCGCCGCTAAACCCTTGTCGCTTGACGATTGGGTTTGTTTACTTCGTTCACCGTATATAGCCGGAGATGAAGAGCAGACCGGTACAAAAATAAAGTTGATTCAACGCTTGTATGAGACCGGTGAGTCACAATTCACTCTCGCTCAAATTACCACGATAATACGAACAGCTAATAACTTAAAGCCTATGAATGCAAGCGGTTGTTTTTTGTCTGCATTGCTTGCTGCGAATACTGAGAGAGCAGACGTGTACCGCCATAAGCCGCAATGTGCCTCTCAATGGTGTTTGGCGTTTGCTTCCTATTTATCTCTGTTTGAATGGCCAGGCTCGCGCTCATTGAGCAGCCATGAGTTTCAACAAATATCTGTATTTAAAGCTGCATTTAACAGTTTTTCGAATTCTGATGCTGTTTTGTCTTTGTTATCTTTTACTGATGCGCTTGGCTATTTTCAACGTTACTGCCAACAGCAAGTGTTTCAGGCAGAAACGGTCGTTGATCAAGCGCTTGCACCGGTGCAAGTTCTTGGTGGCCTTGAAGCCAGTGGTCAAGTTTTCGATTATTTGTGGCTAGTGGGCATGTCAGACGAACAATGGCCGAGTAAACCACATGCCCATCCATTGATTCCTATTAGTCTTCAGCTTGAATATAATATGCCAAATTCATCGGTCGCGCGTGAGTTCGAATACGCTCAGCGAATGACGAAGGCTTATCTTTCAAGCGCTCAGCATATTGTGCTTAGCTTACCGTCAACGATTGATGCTGTGGATGCGAAATTGTCACCGTTGTTTTTCTTGAGTGCGCAGCAGTTGTCTATCTCTATTGCTACGGTTGCTGTGTCTGAATCTACGTGTTTAACTGATAATAATAATGGCAACTCTGAATTTGAATTTCTTGTTGATGATGTTGGGCTGCCCATAACTCCAACGGTGTCCCATAATGGCCTGTTGGGTGGTTCTGCTTTACTCAAAGACCATCATGCTAACCCACTTAAGGCTTATTTTCGATGGCGATTAGGGGTTAAACCGCTTGAGCCATCCATTCAAGGGATCTCATTGCTTGAGAGGGGTAATGCGCTTCACTCTTCGCTCGAGAAAATATGGAATCAATTAGCAGGATCATTACAACTGCACAGTTCGACCAAACAGTTTGTTCATGCTCTGGTAGAAGAATCAGTTGACCGTGCGGTTAATCAAGTGCTTTCGCGGCGGTTTTTGTTGCCGTCACCTTCACTCGTTAAACTTGAAAAATTAAGAATAAGACAATCTCTACTGACGTGGTTAACGCTAGAAGCTAATAGGCCTAACTTTACTGTCAAAGAATGTGAATTTTCATTTTCATATTTTTATGGCCAGCATCAAATAAAATTACGTATTGATCGTATTGATCAATTAGAAGATGGGCAGCTTTTTTTAATTGATTACAAAAGTGGTCAGGCAACAGCGGTAGGCTGGTCTAATACTTACTTATCAGAACCTCAATTGCCGCTGTATGCTTGCGCCTTAGATGCGTTAGCCTCGGAGCCAGGTGTATCCAGTTCTGCTGTTGCTTTTGCTCGTGTTAAGGCGGGTGCGGAACAGACGTTTGTTGGTTTGGCAGCTGAAGATTCTGAGGCTGCATTATCTATCGAAGGAGTAAAGGAAAGTACCTTACCTTCTTGGCAAGCACAGCTTATTACATGGCAGTCTCAAATTGATCAATCTATTGAAGAATTAATTAATGGCCAAGTGTTATTAAATGTGAATGCCATTCATCAAATCGACGCAGTGTATGAATCCGCTATGCGATTATCCAGCTGTCACTTTACCCGTGACAAAAATAATATAGACCCACTATCAACGCATGCTATTCGTTCGTCCTTTTCTGAGCAGGGTGACAATTGATGTCTGATCAAGCAGCACGATTGACGGCCTTAGATACCACGCAATCCATTTGCGTATCGGCACCGGCTGGCTCTGGAAAAACAGAGTTATTAAGCCAGCGAGTCTTAAAATTACTGGCTTCAGCAGAGCAACCTGAGCATATTCTAGCGGTAACCTTCACTCGCAAAGCTGCAGCAGAAATGCGTGAAAGGATTCTTGATTCTCTAAGGTACGCTGCCAAGAATTCTGAACCGCCAACTGAAGCGCACAAGCAATTGACTTGGTCTTTAGCTCGGCAGGCACTGCAGCAAAGTTCTGACATGGGTTGGCAATTAATTCATAACCCTAATCGGCTTCGAATTCAAACGATAGACAGCTTATGCCAAACTATTGCCTCTGACTTGCCTATATTGAGTCGCTTGGGCGGTCGATTGTCACCTGCAGATAATCCGACTCAACTGTATCATCAAGCGGTTTCTGATTTAATGCTCGAACTTGACGATAATAGTGTCATTGGTCAGTCATTGGCAGATCTATTACTGCACTTGGATAATAACCTCAGCCGTCTGTACGATTTATTTGTGTCTATGTTAGGACGCCGTGATCAGTGGCTCGATTTTGCGTTAGGCTATAACCATCAGTTGACAAATGATAACGATTTAGCAACGACCCTAAGCCGTTGGATTGAGGAGCAACTTGGTGATCTAAGAGAGCAATTATTACCGTTCGAATCTGATTTATGCCCTCTAGCACGATTTGCTGCTGAACAGGCGAAGCTTGGGTATGCAGAGAAGGGCAGTCATATTGAACACCTGTCTGATTTGTATAAGCTTCCTGATGCATCAAAAGAGGCAATACCAATCTGGTTGGGATTGTTTTCATTATTGTTAACAAAAGCCAGTCGATGTCGAAAAACGGTGAATAAAGGTCAGGGGTTTCCTGCTAAAGGGGCCGCTGTCGGTGAATCGCAAACCTCATCATTTGAATATCATAAAATGGCCATGGTCTCGCTTTTGTCAGCGATAGCCTCACAGCCAGGCGTTGAAGATGTTCTCGCGATAACGAGTAAATTGTCTTCCGCGACTTACGAACCTGGTCATCATCAAATTCTCAAGCCACTAACCCAATGCTTAATTCGACTTTATGGTCATCTAAGGCTGGTATTTGGCTTGTCGGGTGAATGCGATTATACCGAAATTACGATTGCTGCACTCGAGGCCTTATCAGGCTCTTACCTTGATAATGGTGGGCACACGCCAACGGCGATTGCTCATAAATGGAACCGAGATATTTGTCATATACTGGTTGACGAATTTCAAGACACCTCAGTGTCACAGTTTAATTTAATTCAGACACTTACTTCTGAATGGTATCAAGAGAATGCTTTACAGACCTCACCGCCGCGTACGTTATTTATTGTAGGTGACGGTATGCAATCAATTTATAGTTTTCGAGCAGCGAAAGTTGGTCTATTTGTTCGCGCCAAAGAAAATGGCATTGGTGATTTACCCCTCATTACTGTTGAATTAGTTAGCAATTTTAGATCGAGCGCCACTATTGTTGATTGGAATAATGAAGCTTATAGCAAGATTTTCCCCGCTGATGTTAATTATTCAACAGGTGCTGTGCCATACGCTTATTCTCAAAGTATTCCAGAAAATAATGATGATGCTAGCAAAGCAGAGATTATTTTTTACGCTAAAAAAAATAATCGATTCGATGAGGCTCTTAAGATTGTCGATGAGATTAAGCTTCAGCAATCCCAGCTTGCTTCAGCGACGATTGCAATATTGGTTCGCTCAAGATCGCATCTGACTGAAATAATACCGGCTTTAAATCGAGCAGACATTACTTGGTCTGGTGTCGATCTCGACCCATTGAAAGATCGGGAGGTGACGCTTGATTGCTTATCGTTAGTGAAAGCTTTGTTGAATCCAGCCGACACCTTATCCTGGCTTGCTATATTGCGGGCGCCTTGGTGCGGCCTAACGCTACCAGACATTCAAAGGTTGGCTGATGTTGACGCTGTATCAGCGGAGACTTCCCACTCTGAGCCTGTGAACCATTCGATTGTTGATACGACAGGGGCGGTTAAGCCTTCACTGAATAAGGTGGTCAATTATTTATTAACTGGAATAGCTGATGCCCCGATGCTTTTAGCTATTGATGGCTTGACAGAGTCTGGCGTATTGAGACTACAGTTTATTGCTGAAAAAATTCAGCACAGTTGGTTGATGCGTTCAAGGTTACCTTTGCGCCAATGGCTAGAGAACTTATGGACTCAATTGCACGGTGAAACCCTAGCTAGATACAGTTTTCATCAAGACGACCGTGACTCTGCTGTCGCGTTTTTTAATTTAATAGAAACGTTAGACCAAGCTGAAATTCTAGGTGGTAAAAAATTCACTATTTCGCTGCTCGAGGATGAATTGCAAAGACTGTTCGCTCTACCCGCTAAAAACATACAATCAGGGGCCGATGAATTAAATGCCGTACAAATAATGACAATTCATAAGGCAAAGGGGCTAGAGTTTGACAGTGTCATTTTGCCAGGTCTAGACAGGGGTGGAAGGAGTGACTCAAAACCTTTACTTTACTGGAATGAACATTTATTTAAAGATGATACAAAGGGCTTGGTGCTCTGTCCTATAGATGCTGTGGCTGATCTTAATGGTGAGAAAGAGCTACTAGAGCCGTTATCAATAGATGAGCTTTTTTGTCCTTCACCCATTAAAAAAGCTAAAAATAATAGTCCACTCTATCAGTTTTTGGCCGATGAGAATAAACGTATGCAGGCATACGAGGCAGCGCGTTTACTCTACGTTGCAACCACTCGTGCTAAATCAAAACTTTTATTAATAGCGGCATTAAACGTAAACGATGATGACTTACCTAATGAGCCGGCAACTAATTGTCTATTACATACTCTCTGGCCAGCCATTAATAAGACAACAATTACTTATTCAAAAGATTCAATCTCCGCTCTGCCCCGTTCAGAGCCTGCTTACCCGTTGTTAAAGCGGTTAAAATCACATTATTTTAACCGACCAGTTAAGGGCATAAATGATCAAAGCCGAATGCCAAGTGATTCTGACATAAGCAAGCAGTTTACACCAAACGTTATTTTTTCTGACCAGACCAGTGAACAGATTGCCCCACTAATTGGCACCTGTATTCATGAAGTGTTTGAGATTGTGAATTCAGTTTCTCTTGATGGGTCTCTAAGGGTAATTAGTCGGCCTAATGCTTGGCGGGCTAGACTTTTGCAGCTTGGTGTCAGCACTTATCTGATCGATGAGGCACTTGCCGTTGTTGTCGATGCAGTTAATAAAATGAATCAAAGCTCAATTGCTAGCTGGCTTTTTTCTCCTGAGCATCAACAGGTTAAAAATGAGTGGTCGCTGTCATGCCAAGGCGTCAATGAAGAGTTGAAACATTTTGTTATCGACAGAAGTTTTATTGATGCAGATAAAACTCGATGGATTATTGACTATAAAATTGCTCGTCAAGGCGACGTTTCTGTCACACAATTTGTTGCGTTGCAAAAGCATCATTACAGCGCTCAATTGCATAATTATTATCATGCGATAAAAAAGTTTGACCACGATTTTAATAGCGTCGTAGAGAAAACACAGTGTGCTCTTTATTTGCCTTTAATAGATCAATTGATATTAATTGATTCACCCTCAGTTTAGTCTGTTTTAGTCGCACATATGACAGCGAACCGATGGTTCTTGAATAAGACCTTGTGGTTTGAAAAGACGTGTTGAAGCGCGCGTTCATAGTGTAAATGACTGTTCCCCACAATCCATAATTGCCCTTTACTGTTTAAATGTCGAAAGCTTTGGCTGAACATTTTTTTTGCGGTGTTAGTTTCAATGGTATTCCCCCGATGAAAGGGTGGGTTGCATACAATCCAATCGTATTGATTATCTGAATTGTCAAGCCCGTCTTCAACATAAAAACGGGCATTGCATTGCGCTGTATCACCAATTGCACGATTAAAATTCTCACGACTTGCAGCCACCGCCATAAAAGATTCATCAATAAAATCAACGGTCATCTCACTATTATTTTTGTGTATGATCGTTTTTGCAGCAGCGATTCCCAGTACACCATTTCCACAGCCAAGATCCAGTAGGTATTGTGATCTTGGGTGCTCATTTTTTTTAAAGGCATCTATCAAGATTCTAGCGCCGAGGTCTAAATTGTTTTTTGAAAAGCCATTGGCATAGCTAATAAGTTCGTTGCTTATTTCTTGACAGTAGTAATTAAATATACGAGGCGGTATGGTGGATTTTTCTTTTTGATTCGAGAGGGGTTCACAGAAAATTAATCGGGCTTTTTTTGTTGCTCGAGAGCTGCTGGTTGGTCCAAGGCATTGAGTGAAAAGCTTCATGGTGGAGCTATGAATATGCTTGCTCATGCCTGCGGCAATGATAATGCAATCTTTGTTTACTAGGTTTCTAATGGCCAGTAATTGCTGTTCAAGCAAGGCGCTAGTTTTTGGTATTTTAATTAATACAAATTCATAGTTATGGTCCGGCAGTGACATACTATTGACAAACGTTAGGTTATTTTTTTGTTGTAAATGATTATCTACAATGGCATTGTCAGTCTGATTATTGTTATTGTATTTCGCAGCTAACTGACTGATTTTTGAATCCCCCCAGCTACACCTTCCATATTGATTTAAGCACGTTGAGAGTGCGCCGAAGGCATCGTTTACGATGAGAATTCTTTGCCCCATTGCTTCAAGTTGTCGAAGTTTATCGCTGTGTTGCTCTGCAAGTTCTATTAAAATTAATTCGTCGCTTGCATCCCATGCTTGCAGTGCGTCGTTGTCAATTAACGGCCAGCGCCTTAAACGATGACTGCCAAAAGGGGTATTTAAAAGGTATTTATCTGGCTGGGTTGATGACACGGCGGTTACGTCTTTCATGTCATCACTCAATTCGAAAATACATTAGCGGTTAGTGAATAGGATGCTAACAATGTCTTACCGAGCAAGATTCTCAGCGACACGTTTTGCATAATAGCTAAGAATACCATCTGCTCCTGCTCTCTTAAATGCAATTAAGGATTCAAAAATGGCTTGATCGCCATTTAACCAGCCGTTTTGTTCAGCAGCGCAGAGCATGGCATATTCACCGCTGACTTGATAAGCAAAGGTTGGCACAGCAAACTGCTGTTTGATCCGGTATATTATGTCCAAATATGGCATGCCTGGTTTGATCATAACCATGTCAGCCCCCTCGGCTAAATCAAGTGCAATTTCATGGAGTGCTTCATGACTATTTGCAGGGTCCATCTGGTAGCTTTCCTTGCCATCACTTGCTAGGTTGACTGCAGAGCCAACAGCATCTCTAAATGG
>DDED01000133.1:1253-1469 GCA_002336035.1 Cellvibrionales bacterium UBA1963 | reverse complement strand
AGCATCTCTAAATGGGCCATAAAAGCTTGATGCATATTTGGCTGAATAGGCCATGATCTTTGTATTAGGGTGATTAGCGGCTTCTAATGTGTCGCGTATTTTTCCAACGCGGTGATCCATCATGTCGGAAGGTGCAACGATATCAGCGCCTGCATCTGCATGGGAAAGGGCTTGCTTAACGAGTGCGGCAACTGTTACATCATTACTGACATAATT
>DDED01000133.1:691-918 GCA_002336035.1 Cellvibrionales bacterium UBA1963 | reverse complement strand
TTTTCATCAAGAATGCCATCTTGACCATGAATCGTGTAGGGGTCGAGTGCTACGTCGGTCATTATTCCAAGGGTGGGTGAGCTATCCTTCAATGCTCTAATTGCTCGTTGAATTAATCCGTTTTGATTCCATGCTTCCTCTGCTTTAAGGCTTTTAAACGTTGCATCAATCACAGGGAATAGTGCGACCGCCTGAATGCCAATAGTGGTCAGATGTTTTGCTTCTGC
>DDED01000133.1:0-361 GCA_002336035.1 Cellvibrionales bacterium UBA1963 | reverse complement strand
CACAGTAAGTCTATGCTTAGTCGTTCAATTCCTGGCATAGAGGCAATAGGCTGTCTTTTATTTTTTCCTTCTATCACGAACATAGGGTAAATAAAATCATTCGCCGATAAATGATTTTCTCGCATTAAATTTCGAGAGAAAACATCACTTCGCATTCGTCTCATGCGGGTTCGTTTTGATTGACTTCGAGCAAAGTTCCAATTCATATTACGCCATCGTAAATCGTATTAAATACATTATTGTCAGTTAATGTTAGCATAAGTTTGTCACAGAGCTTAATAATATTGTCACGGCTTTATAGGCCGCTGTGGTGCGGTTGGCGTTGCTATGATGTTGGTAGAACTTGGATGAAAAATAATAA
>DDED01000155.1:2827-4091 GCA_002336035.1 Cellvibrionales bacterium UBA1963 | reverse complement strand
GATAAGTACCCAAACAAAACAAAAAAGCTGTATGGAGAGCTCTTATTGCAGGCAGGTGACTTTTCTAATGCTCAAGATTTTTACCTCGATATGATGGCTGAAAAGCGACAAGAGTGGGCCTGCATCGGTTGTGCTTGCGCAATGATTGGTTTAGAAAAATGGTCGGCTGCGAAACCCGTGCTATACGAATTAATTGATCACGGCTGTGAAGATCCACAAGTGTTTGATCGTATTGTGGATGTTGAATTGGCACTTGGAAAGCCGGAAATTGCCCAAACGGTGCTTGAACGCGCAACGGTTATTTCTCCGCTAGGCATAATGCGGTTTATTCGGCTGGTTGAATTAGCGACAGTGAACCATGATTATCTTGCCGTTGAAAAAGCCTTTCGTCAGCTCATTAAAATTGGCGTTAATTCCTGTCACGGCTCTTATGAGCACATTTTAGGGCTTGCTCGTTGTTTGCTTGAAAAAGAAAAGCAGCAACAAGCTGGGAACGAACATACTCTTAAGGAGTGCTATTCTCTTTGTCATCACGTAAAGAAAAAATATTCGAATAATGACCAAATTCTATTGCAAGCCAAACTGATTGAAGTCAAAGCGGTTGCTCAGCAAGGTCAAATATACCGTGCTATTGAACAATGTAAGTCACTCTATGAGCAATATTCTGGTTTTGAAAATATTGATTCAGGTTTGGGTGTCGATATGGTTAATGCCTTATTATCTATTAATTGGGACCAGCAGGGTGCTGATATTGCGCAGGGTTTATCGGAGGACAGCACTACAGATTCGCTCCTCAAGCTGCAGCTCAGTAATATAAAACAAATTTGTGTAGAAAAGTCAGCATTGATTAATGCTGAAAATATAAACAAGCAGGGCAAAGCACTGTACGAAAGCGGTCATTATGACGAGGCTATCAACCATTATCGTCTTGCTATTAAAGAACACCCCAGCAGTATTGAGCTAAGACTTAATTTGGTGCTCACCATTTCAAAAACAATTGAATCAGATTCAGAAAAAATTGCAATGATTTCAGAAGCCGACGAACTGCTTTCCTCTTTGTCTGATCTTTCAGCATCGCACAGCGCGTTTGATCGGTACGAAACCATTAGTCGTGAAATCGAAAAATTAAGAGTTGCCGCCTAGCTTATTTTTTACTTAATTTTTTTTATTCTTTATATATACCTGCTATAGTCTTTTCGACAATGCATTGGCTGTCAAGGCTGTTTCATCGGTGCAATTATTTTATATTCATGCCTAGCCTAGC
>DDED01000155.1:0-2482 GCA_002336035.1 Cellvibrionales bacterium UBA1963 | reverse complement strand
GCATTGTTTATGGCGTTATTTAACGGCTATTATTTTTAAGGCCACCGCGTTTTTCAATGTCATGCTAATAATGTCATGCTATAAAAAGAGATTACTTAATTATGAAAACGATTCTTCGAATAATTATTGCCATGTTTACGTTGCTCATTGTGTTGGGCATTTTACTGGTCAACAACCTTGATAATGTGATGAAGTCAACTGTTAATGACCGAGGTGAGGAGCTTCTGGGCATTCCTCTTTCAGTAACGGACATTAAGATCGATATTTTTAAAGGGCAAGTCACTTTGATTAACCTTGGCATAAAAAACCCACCGGGGTTTGAGGCCGCTGATGCGATGAGTTTCGCCACACTTTTTATTGATATTTCCCCTTTGAGTATTTTTAATTCAGTGGTCGAGATCGATGAAATTCTGATTGCTGGCGCAACAATTAACGCAGAGCAAAAGGGAAAACGGCTCAACCTTGATGTTCTAAGAAAAAGACTGACAGCCGCTAGTCATTCGCCCTTAGCTGAAGCAGATACTGATTCGGAGGGTTCATTACCTGACGTAGCAATTTCAAAGTTTGAATTTTCTTCTGCATCAGTGTCTGTGCGCTCGACTCAGTTAGGTGAGACGACTTTGTCAGTTCCATCGATTGTCCTTACTGATATTGGTAGCCCCGATAATGGGGTCAGCGCCGAGACAGCCATGCGCATTATTCTCGATCATTTATTAAAGGAAATTCGGCAGTTAGTAAGGGTAGAAGTCTTGGATAAGGCTGTCGATAAAGAGCTTAATCGGCAGATTGATAAGGCGATGCAGAATACGCTGGGTGATAAGGCTGAACAGGCTAAGTCGATGTTAAAAGCGTTATTTAAATAATATTACTCATTGAGTTTAAGCGCACTATCGCCGCTGAACCACTGGACTTCATTAAAGCCGTATTGATAAAACAGCGTCTTTACTGCATCCGTGTTTCGCCATTGCGTTAGCCACGCTGTGTGTTGAGGTCGCGCGTTGATGAGTTTAGCGTCACTGTTTTGCTGGAGTGTATCGTTTACTCGGCTGGCAACGGCTTTGCCTGAATCTATCCATTGCCATTCGGGTGATATTTTTTCAAATTCAGATTTTATCAGTGGAAAGTGAGTGCAACCAAGTACTACCGTATCAATGGCCTGACCGCCAGGTTGACGTTTAAGCGTCTCAACAATTTTTTTGAGTAGGTTCCTGTCGAGCCGGTCACCGTGAAGGTGGTCCTCAATGTGCCTGACGAGTTCACTAGAACCGAGCCTAATGACTACTTTTTGATCGGCGTATTGCTTGATGAGTTGTTCAGTGTAGCGACGCTCAGTGGTTGCTGGCGTTGCGAGAAGGGCGATGGTGTGAGTTTTGCTTAATCGTGCGGCCGTTTTAATGGCCGGTACAACGCCAATAACAGGTATGGCCAATTGTTGCCGAAGCCGTGGCAGCACTACGGTACTGGCAGTATTGCAAGCAATGACGATGAGTGAGGGCTTTATGATATCAGTGGCCTGCAATAAAAGCCTGCTTGCGTGATCGATTAAGTATTTTTCAGGCTTTTCGCCATACGGAAAGCCCTTATTATCGCTCAAGTAATGGATTTCGACTGGTCCACAGACGGCCATGATTTCTCGGCAAATACTTAATCCGCCCACGCCTGAATCAAATACTAAAATTCGCACTGAGACTGATTTACTTGAAGCGGAAGGCTTGGCTGAATCGGTAGACCCCATCGGTAATTGGGACGGCAGTGTCAAAGGGGCTTTACTCCTAGTTTGCAGGGATACACAAACATTATCTTAGCATACATGAAACTTAGCTGTTACTGCAGACTGCCGTTAGGTGTTGATAAAAAAGGAGCATCAAATCAGCTCCTTTTTTATCACATGGTACGAGGATTAAAAGCTAGCTTTTACAGTGAAACCAAAGGTGCGAGGGTCACCAAACGTTGTCCATGGTGTTAAGCCAAGACTTCCGCCAAGACTCCCGCCATTAATGAGGTAATACTCTTTATCCGTGAGATTTTTGCCCCATAAAGTTAATGCTAAGGTGGCATCTTCGATCTCAATTCCTGACAATGTGATATTTAAATCTAATAATTGACGAGAATCGGTAGGAATATTATCTGCTAAATTTAACGATGTGGCCGCTTCATCTTGATAGCTTAAACCTAGTCGCGCATCAAGCTGACCGAGGGAAGTTTGTGTTTGGTAGTCTAATGCAATAGAAGCGCTGTGTTCAGGCGCGTAACTTACGGCTTTAACCACTTCAGTTATTTGTGTTGCGCCAGAGCTTGTTTGTGTAGAAACTTGATCAACACCATTCTCTGCATCAAGGTAACCATAAGCCAGCGTAAGGGTTATTTTTTCAGTTAATAGAGCAATCAAATCTAACTCTGCGCCCTTAATTGAGGTGCCGTCGAGGGGGATGAAATCTCTATCGCCTGCACTATACCCCGTTTGAACACTAGCTTGATAGCC
>DDED01000104.1 GCA_002336035.1 Cellvibrionales bacterium UBA1963 | reverse complement strand
AATAGTTAGCATTTATGAGTCATGACAAACGATTGATCTAATGCCATCGCTAGTCAGGTTGGCATTAGATTGATTGAGCACCATCGGTTGTGACTGATTACCATCGACACGCGTAAATAATAGGGCTAACAAGCCATATAAAAAGCGAATATCAGCGCAGAGTCAATGCATGCCTTTTTGCATCGCTTTAAGCGAGTGCACTGAGTTCGACCTCGACGCCATTAACAATACTGGTTCCTGACGGTATGTCTAACTGATCGTCGTCAACTAAATCATTGCAGCTTGAACCTGGATAACGCCCTGTCGCAAGTGCTTGTTGGCTATCGCTATAAATATGGCCCCATCCGTGCGGTAAACTGACCACGCCACGCATCATTTCATCGCTGACGGTCACTTCAGCAACCACTTCACCCATTCGAGATTTAATAGTGACTTGTTTGCCGCAGCTGACGCCAACCTGTTGTGCGTCTTCTGGATGCATTAACAAGGTGCAACGATTTTTACCTTTAATGTAAGCATGAATATTGTGCAGCCATGAATTCATGTCGCGAATTTGCCGGCGGCCAATTAATAAAAACTTTCCTTTAGCGTACAGACCCTCAGCTAAACCTTGGTTGAGGCGTGGAATATCCTCTAAGAAACAGTCATGCACTAAACGAATTCGCTTATTTTCGGTTCTTAAAAACTCTGGCATTTGCGGCTTTAATGGCCCGAATGTCATGATGCCACCAGCATCTATGATTTGCTGTAAGTCGATACCCGTTTCGCGCCCAAATTTATCCCCATACGGACCCGCGCGCAGCATGATATCAAGGTAACGCTCGTAACGGCGCTCTTCGCCCATTGCCGTTTTAATTTCTTCGGTGCTTATGTCAGGGTAGTTTTTCTGTAGCCCCGCCGCCACTTGAGAAGCCATACCGTCGGCCATGAAATCATCGAGCACTTGCCAAGGAGTACCTAGCATTTCGCCTAATAATTGCAACATGATCTCCCACTGTTGCAAGCCATTCGGATCTGGCTTTAATACTTGTGGGCTAAATGCTGCAAAATTAGTGCTGCTAAATGTCGACCAAAGTAAATCGTAGTTAGTGTGTTCTAACTGATGGATGGGCGGTAAAATAACATCGGCTTGCGACGTCGTTTCATTTATGTATATATCTATCGCGACGTAAAAATCAACATTTTGTAAACCTTCACGGATGAGTTTGCCATTGGGCACGCTAATCACAGGATTGCCGGCCAGTGTCAGCATGCCTCGAATTCTATCGTTGCCCTCTTCATCGCCCTGATACGCCAGC
Source organism: Cellvibrionales bacterium UBA1963 (assembly GCA_002336035.1). Classification (GTDB taxonomy): domain Bacteria; phylum Pseudomonadota; class Gammaproteobacteria; order Pseudomonadales; family UBA7434; genus UBA7434. The sequence continues at coordinate 6,948 of DDED01000104.1, read as the reverse complement.
TCTTTGCCTAAGTGTGAGGCAGGTAGAAGGCCTCGCACTTCTGGAAAGCCCGTTGAGCGAGCATGAAATCGACCGCGCAATAGCGGCGTGACTTCATCCGTGGGTTCAAACTGTCCCGATGCTGGACGACTAAACATCATGCAACCTTCACGGTCAAAATGCCCAGTAACGATATTGACCACATACACCAACCACGAGGCTAGAGTGCCAAACTTTTGCGTGCATAAACCAATGCGACTATATATGAGGGCTTTTTCTGTTGAGCAATACCGCTTCACTAAGCCGCGTAAGTCTTCGGGCGAAATACCGGTAATGTCCGCAACCAGTTCAGGCGAGTAGTTAGCTGCCAATTCACGTAAGTCATCAAGGCCGTCAATATGCTCACTCAGATGCCCAAGCTTTTGCCAGCCTTGGGCAAAGACTTCATGCAAAAAAGCAAGCAAAAAGTAAGCGTCGGTACCGGGCGTAATAAATAAATGCTGGTCACAAGCTTGAGCAGTTTCGGTACGTCGTGGATCAATAACGACAGAGTAACCGCCATTTTTGTTAAGCGACTTAAGTCGGGACTTAACATCTGGCGCACCCATGAGTGAACCTTGTGACACCACAGGGTTTCCGCCCATACATATAAACAGGTCCGTGCGGTCTATATCGGGAACAGGGTAATGCCAGCCATCACCAATGAGTAAGTGCAGTGCCACTTCTTGCGGCAATTGATCAAGGTTAGCGGGTGCGAAGAAACGTTCAGTATTGATCGTTTCCATGAGCATTTGGGTATAGAGATTAGTGCCTGCATTGTGTCCGTTAGGCTCGCCATAATAAATAGCAAGCGAATCTTTACCGTATTGTTCTCTAATGCCTCGCAGGCCCTTGCCGGCAAGTGATAAGGCTTCTTCCCAGCTAATTTCTTGCCAACCATCCTTGGTTTTTTTAACCGGTGCCCTTAAGCGATCAGGGTCTTCGTAGACGTAATTGAAGGCTTGTGACTTGGCGCAAACATAGCCTTTTGATCGAGGGTCGTCTGGATTTCCCTTAATCGATAACACGCGATTTTCATCACGGTCAACCTCTAAGACTAATCCACAAGAGGCCTCACAGGTTGGGCAGGAGCGCTTGACGGTATCAATATGGTTGGAATTAGAAGTATTCGCATTAGTATTTGGCATAATTTTTTTTGCACCCTAATTTTCGCTAAAATTTATCGCTTTAGCGGCAGAGTGTCAAATTAACTTCTGTTACATCAACGTGGCGGTGATGCCAAAAACCAGCTTAGAGACTGCACCGTCAAGCGCATAGCCCACGTTATTATTTGACTAAGTTACGCCCATCGACTGCTGCACAGTCGATCCTGTTAACCGCTGCTAACACCGTCGTGGCAGCATTGTGTGGGGTTTTGCTCTATTGTGCGTCAATTGACCCATGCATCGGCTGTTTGATGTCGCTTTATTGTTTTTGCCTAACAAGGTACAGCGTGCCCCCTAATTTAAATGCGTTCTGACTGGGCTTAGAGTACATATAATTAAATTGACATAATAAACTAACCGCCTAATATTCTTCTCATCAATTTTTGATTGTTTAGACGATCGAATCGAAGCAAGTTTTGTTGCCTTATAAAAATACCAATGGCATCAAATACGCTCGAAGAAAAACCATTTCAATATTTGAGAGGCAGCAAGTATGTATGATGTTCTAATTCAGGGTGGCACCCTTGTCGATGGCACAGGCGATGCGGCACGTCAAGCTGATGTCGCTATTCTGGGCGATAAAATTGTCGAGATTGCTGACAATATTCAAGCACAGGCCACAGAAATTATTGATGCCTCAGACCGCATTGTGACACCGGGCTTCGTCGATTTACACACCCACTATGATGGTCAAGCGACTTGGGATGATGAAATGGCGCCTTCCTCAATTCATGGCGTGACTACGGTCATTATGGGTAATTGTGGGGTGGGTTTTGCGCCTGCGAAACCAGACGAACATGAATGGCTGATCGAATTAATGGAAGGCGTAGAAGACATTCCAGGGTCTGCGCTAGCGGAAGGTATCACGTGGAACTGGGAAAGTTACCCAGAGTATTTGGACGAACTGGAACGAATGCCGCGAACTTTAGATGTTATCTCACACATTACTCACGGCGCTTTACGCGGTTATGTCATGGGCCAACGAGGTGCAGACAACCAAGACGCTACGTCAACAGATATTGCTGCAATGGCACGTTTTGTCGAAGAGGCGGTAGAAGCGGGTGCCGCTGGATTTTCAACTAACCGTATGCCACAACATACCTCTATTCATGGCGTGCCGGTACCAGGCACATTCGCTAACCGAGAAGAATTTTTTGGTCTTGTTGGCGCGATGAAAAACCTCGATCGTGGTGTATTGCAAGCTATCCCGTCCGGTGCAATGGGTGAGCACAGCGACGGTCCGCGGCAAGAAATAGAGATGTATCGAGACGTTAGTCTCGATACGGGCGTTACCATTAACTTTAGTCTTGCGGCGCCGCATATACAACCTGAACTTTGCGAAGAAACGCTAGCTCTGGTTGAAAAAGCAAATGCTGAGGGCGCCAAATTAGTCCCGCAGGTACAGGGCCGTCCCGCAGGATTAATTCTGGGCTGGGATACGCTCAACCCCTTTATTGCAAGCCCAACCTGTCAGCAAGTCATGGCATTGCAAGGCGCAGAGCGCATGGCGGCAATTAATAATCGTCACACCAAAGAGAAAATTATCAGCGAACTAGATCCAGCAGGCATTCCCCTAAATCTGATTGTACCGAGTTTAAATTGCGCCTTTCGTGTGGGAGAAGCGTTTACCTTAGAGCCTGACCGCGACGACTCTGTTTTGGCCGAGGCGGCACGTTCAGGCAAGGCGCCCTTGGAGCTGTTGTATGACTGGATATCTAACGGCATGGTTCAGGTGTTGTTTGCTGGCTATCAGGAAGGGAATTTAGATCCAATGCTAACTTGGATGCGTCACCCTGAAACGGTTGTAGGTCTTGCCGATGGTGGTGCGCATTGTTCCATGGTCATTGACCACAGTCTACCGTCGTTTATTTTGCAACACTGGGTAAGAGACCGAACAAGAGGCGATCGCTTAGGTTTAGAGGAAGCTATTTCCATGCTGACGATGCGCCCGGCATCGCTTTATAATTTACATGATCGCGGTGTTTTGCAGGTAGGTAAAAAGGCCGATGTAAATATTATTGACTTCGATAAGATACGATTACGAACACCAGAAATTATAAGCGATCTACCGACAGGTGCTTCGCGCATCATACAAAAATCGGACGGTTATGACGCAACCTTGTGCAGTGGAAAAATTACGTTTAGACAGGGCCTTGTGACAGCTGAGAGACCAGGTTGCCTTATCCGTGATGCAGGATAGATACTGAGGGCGTTATGATAAGCTGCATTAACATAGCCACTAACGAGGAGGGGAGACTTGACGTTAATTGGTTAGCCGTGAGGCGGGGTATTGGGCACATAAAATGTTAGCATTGATGGCATCAGAGAAAATAAACTCAAAAACTGAAAAAATAATCAGTGTTGATGAGGTGCCCCAAGGCCTGCCCAATCAACAAAATAGGCCTGTGATTGACGCAGCAGTTGCTCCTCTCGGAACAGAGCAATGAATACTCGTAGTTACACTTTTCGTGATGCCGAATTGCAATCAAAACCTTTGCGACTCATAAATCACGTTGGGCAGGCTCTTAGCCATTTTGGACTAAAGTTTCCTAAGATTTCAGAACAATCGATAGTTGATCAAGCCGTCGCGCGCGCAAAATGTAGCGATTTTGGCAGTGACAGTTACCGTGAGCCCTTAGGGCAATACTTGAGCTCTATCACAAACGAAGCTGAATTAAATACTTTTGGGCGAATCGTCTCGAAAGGAATGTTGGTGAACGCTTTAGCCAACCGCCTAAAATTAATTGATTGGCATAAAAAAAATCCGAATGCAAAAAAAGAAACGATCAAACAACCCTGGATTATTTTAGGCTTACCAAGGACCGGCACGAGTCTGCTGTCTATTTTGCTGGGGTTAAGTCCCATGGCGCGTCCCTTACAGCATTGGGAAGCTGCTAATCCGATGCCGCCAGCAGACCTTGCACGCGCCGGCGAAGATCCGCGCATTACCGAATGCGCGAAAGATATTGATGCGTTACTTAATATCAATCCACCTCTAGGTGCCATGCATCCCTTCGGAGCAACTATCGCGGAGGAGTGTACCGCTGTGTTTATGTATGATTTGCGCACGGTAGGCATGGAGACCGTAGGCTTTGCTCCTAGCTACGGACAATGGCTCTCTAACGCTGACATGACGTCTGCCTATGACTTACACAAACTAACATTACAAGCACTGCAGTCGACTCAACCCACCGACCAATGGGTATTGAAAAGCCCTAATCACTTATGGTGCTTAGATGAATTGCTTGCGGCTTACCCTGACGCACGAATTATTTGGACGCACCGTAACCCCAGCACCGTAATTCCTTCTATTGCCAGCTTAACTAATGCATTGCAGTGGCCGGGCACCACTCGCCGCGACCCTAAACCTGCCGCCGAAGACTGGAAACTTAAAATGAGCAATGCGATTGATAAAGGTGTTACTTTTGATGACAAGCAAAAAAGTAATTGGTGTTACCACCTGCGCTATGATGATTTAATTGCCAACCCTATTTCTGCTGTGGACAATATATACCGACATTTTGGCGTTGAACTTGGCGAATTACAACAACAGCGCATAAAGAAATGGGTGGAACATCGGCCACAAAATACCTTTGGACGACACCATTACAGTGCTGAAGACTTTGGCTGGACCAGCGAACAGCTGGGCGAAGAGTTTGAGGTGTATTCGCGGCGATACTGTTAGAGGTAAATTATTGCAAAGAGGGCGGTATTAGATGCATGGCGCGTAAAGCATAAACACACTTCATCAGTCCACACTGAATGACAGAAATAAGGTATTTTTCAACATGCAGTGAGAAACAAAAAAGGAAGTGTTGCGTTGAGAAACATCCGATAGTATAAAATTTATTTCAGATGTTTTAATGTGACGCTTCAAAGTCACTGTTGAATACGGCGTAGCTAAATAAATACCTAGAAGGGGGGGAGGAGCTTTGATCACATCAATATATTATTCGCTGCCATACGAATTACGTCGATTTTTATACGCAAAAATAAAAAGTAAAAGTTTTCGCTTATTGCAGACACAAAGGTCCATTGTTACTGATTCAGATTATTCGCTGAAACCTTATGTGCAAAATAAATGTATTTTTATTCATATACCAAAGTCGGCTGGTGTGTCTATTTGCCGTACACTGTTTAACAATTTAGCTGGTGGCCATCAAGATATTAAGCTGTATCAAATCGTTTTTTCCAAAAAAGAATTTGATAGCTATTTCAAGTTTACTTTTGTCCGAAACCCATGGGACCGTCTTTTCTCTGCATACAATTTTTTAAAAAAAGGGGGTATGAATGACAGCGATAGAGTCTGGGCTTCTGAAAATTTATCAGAATATGTAAGCTTTGATGATTTTGTCAAGAAATGGTTAACCATTGCTAACACGAATAAACACATGCACTTTGCACCTCAATATAAAATGTTATGCTTGCCCAGCAGCGACAATATTGATGTGGATTTTTTGGGTTTTTACGAGAATATTCAAGATGACTTTATATATATAAAAAATCAACTGTCGTTAAGCGCTGACTTAGAACTCAAATATGAAAACAAAACTGAATCGAACGATAGGCAGTTTGATTACCGAAATTGTTATACTGATGAGGCACGTGACATTGTGTCTCAAGTCTACAAAAAAGATATCGACCTTTTGGGGTACAATTATGATAATTCTTCGCTGAAGAAACAACTAGCCCATCGACCCACCTGACCCACATTCCGCTTGTGTAAGCGTGAGCTATTTATAGAGAGTATCCATGAGCGAAATTAAGCTGTCTAAAGATGAAAAAGAACTTATTATTTATAAAGTTAAGGCGTACTTCAGTCGAGAACTCGACCAAGATCTTGGTGGCTTTGATGCTGAATTTTTAATAGATTTTTTCTCGATTGAAGTAGGCGCTTATTTTTATAATCAAGGCCTTAACGACGCGCAAGTTCTGTTTAGAGAAAAAACAGATGAAATTGGGTATTTGGTGCAAGAGCTAGAAAAGCCAACCGACTATCAAAAATAAACACTGCAACAGTTTAAAATCACAAGCAGTGGTTTGCATGAAAGCAAGACACCGCTCCCTTTTTTAGTTAACCTAGCCAAATAAGTTACTCAATATTGACGCCAAACGATACAGGTATTACCACCCAATTTTTATCAGTCGTCCTTAGAGACTTTTTTATAATTCATCTGTGCGGAATAAAACAATAGTCCAAAGGAATCTGTAGCTGAAAACACCAGATCCCATGACCTGATTCGATTAAATAAAAAGCGTTGGAACAAGTCATTGTATCTCACCTGTGTAACTGACAAGTGAAAAGCAACGACTGTTTTGAAACATAAACTGTCATACAATCAACAGTCTATTTGCGAAATGGTGGAGACGGCGGGAATTGACAATAGCCTATAATATTGTGATAAATATAGGCTTTTCTTCTATTCTTAATCCCCGTTGGTACATCAATTGTTACTTATAAAAATCAACTATCCAGATAAAATTTTATCTCTGTAACCACCCTAACTTTCTTATCTATTCGGTCAGTATCGCCATAATCTTCACCTTTGTCCACGATCGAAAACCGACCCTGGTTAGCACTTTTTATGCGACCCAACTTCACGCCAGTGTTACCTGCTAATTCTTTAGCCGCGACACGTGCTGCCGCCATGGCTTTTCGTATCATCTCTGGTTTAATGTCGTTAAGTTTACTAAAGTGGTATTTCTCTGAACCGGTCGTTGCCGTGATACCCTGGCTCATAAGACGGGACATGGCACCATCCAC
>DDED01000165.1 GCA_002336035.1 Cellvibrionales bacterium UBA1963 | reverse complement strand
TTTTTTGAGATAGGTTTTGGCTTATACCCTAACCGTCATGTGATGGACGGTCATTTCAGCGTAGTGATTGGTAACAAGCAACACGCTTTTCATGTTTCGCGTCGCGCTCCGGATGACCGCATTGACACTTCTGTGGGTCCTTTGTCAGTGACTATCGAAGAGCCCATGCGTTCACTGCGTTTTAAAGTTGAGGATAATGAGCATAATATTTCCTGTGACTTGCGGTTTACTGCGATCAGTATTGCCCATCAAGAGCCGCATAATACCCGTTATGAGGGTGTACATTTAATTATGTACAACACACGTTTTACTCAGGCGGGACATTGGAACGGCACGATTACCGTCGATGGAAAAACGCACAAAGTTGAGAATGCCACGGCCATTCGTGATAAATCATGGGGTGTTAGGCCTGTCGGTGAACCGGTTGGCGGAGCGCCAGGTTTGATGAACGGGGAGCCTGGTGTTTATTGGCATTGGTCGCCAGTTATGTTTGGTGACCAGTGGTTGCACTTTGCCACATTTCAAGATCCTGACGGCAATCCCACTCAAGAGAGTTGCGAGCTAGTCCCGTTGTACGACGACCCGTCTGCTATTCCTGCTGGAGACGATGCCGGCATTATCGCAATGCCGACAATGTCGCACAGTTTAACCTGGCACAAAGGCACGCGCCTATCCAGCGGCAGTACCGTCAATTGCACAGATCAAGCTGGCAATAGCTATGAAGCGAAATTAACGCCCTTTGGTAAACCTTTCTATATGTTTGGCATTGGTTATGGCCACCCTAAATGGGGTCATGCGGTTTGGCAGGGTGAGTTGGCAATGGATCGTGAGGACATTGACTTAGATGCTGTCGATCCTTTAGCCTACGAGCATATTCATACTCACCAGCGAGTGTCAGCCACGATGGAAAAAACGTCGGCCGATGGCTCTAAAGAGAGTAAATCTGGATTTGGTGTGCTTGAAACCATTGTGATTGGTCGGCATGATCCGTCAGGTTTTAAAGAGTTTTTTGATGGTGCAGAATAGCAGGCAGTAAACTGTTTTCTTTTTTGTGACGTAAAATAACCAGAGCTTTAAACGCTCTGGTTTTTTTATGCGACGTTGTAAATAATCGCCTTGCGACGAGCTTATGCTTTCGGACGTGACGGTAATTGTTTACACTGCAGTGTGACGATTATTACTAGACCTTTTTGCTGTTTTTTTTATGTTCTACGATAGCTTTTAATTTGGAATCTTTAATGTTTATATCGAATCGTTTTTGCATTATTTTAGCCACATTGCTGCCACTCTTGGCCTGCACACCTGACGTTGATATGGAAATTCGTGAGCCAATTCGGCCCGTCAGGACGGTTGTTGCAGAACAAGGAGAAAGTTTTTTATGGCGCGTATATTTTGGCACCTTGCAAGCAGACTTTGTTTCAAAGTTAAGCTTTCGAGTAGGTGGGGTAATTGACCGCTTTAGCATAGAATTAGGTCAAGAAGTTGATCAGGGGCAATTAATTGCGTCGATTAATAATAACGATTTAGATTTAAAGCTTGACCGAGAAAAGGCCGCATTACTGCAGGCAAAGGCCGAAGAGGCTAATGCCAAAATACAATATGAGCGCGCGTATCGCTTAGTTGAGCGAGGTGTCGTATCAAGGAATGAATATGAGTCGTCCGACACCTTGTATAGAACCTCAAGGGCCGAGCTTGAAAGGGCGAAAAAAAGCGTTGAGCTGGCAAAAAAACAATTGGATTATGCCAAGCTAAAAGTGCCTATGCGAGACTGCACAGTTTCCGATTTAACCGCTGAAATTGGTGAAAATGTGACAGCTGGACAGGTGATTGCAACCCTTAATTGCGGTGAACATTTTGAAGTGTTAACCCATGTTTCAGAAAATGCCATTCGAGATGTGAGTGTTGGTGATGAGGTTGTCGTCAGGCTAAACATTTATCAAGGGCAGGAGTATCGGGGCATCGTGTCTGAAGTTGGCGCTGCGGTAGGCAGTCGATCGACTTACCCCGTTATTGTTCGTATCGTCTCCCCGGATGATCGTTTGCGCGTGGGGATGGCCGCGGAAGTGAGCCTCAAAATTGCGTTGGATGAGAGTGATAATGGCATTGCTGTTCCGTTCTCGGCCGTTGGTGAAGATTCTCAAGGACGGTTTGTCTACTTATTTAAGCCTTCGCAGGAGTCTGTGGACAAAAGTGCTGTGCCTGTCGGTACCGCCGAAAGGGTTAATGTGACTGTAGGGAAAATTGTCTTTAAGGGGATTCTTATCACCGAGGGCATTGCAGAAGGTGACAGGGTGATTACTGCTGGCCTGCGTTATTTGACAGACGGCAGAAAAGTTAAGTTGTTAACTGCCAACGCGTCGAGTTTGTAAACCATGGATATTACACGTTTAGCGATAGATCGTGGTCAGCTCATGCTGTTAATCACCGTCTCACTCATTGTGTCTGGTTTTGTTACTTTTTATAATATGCCTCGCGCTCAAGACCCCTCATACCCGATTAGGGTCGCTACAGTGACGACGTTGCTTGCAGGTGCATCCGCTGATCGGATCGAACAACTCCTTACAGAGCCGCTGGAGAAAGTCATTCAAGAGATGCCTGAACTGCAC
>DDED01000021.1 GCA_002336035.1 Cellvibrionales bacterium UBA1963 | reverse complement strand
TCGCAACCAGTGAAGGTCTTTGTCACGGGTAATGTGTTAAGGCCCGGGTTGTATAGTGGCTTATCATCAGAATCAATTTTAACCTACCTCGATCGAGCAGGCGGTATTGATCCGCTGCGAGGCAGTTATTTAGATATTGCGATTAAACGGGCAGGCAAGCTCATTGAGACAATCAATTTGTATGATTTTTTAATACGGGGCGATATCTTGCATCGCCAGTTGTATGAGGGTGACGTAATCATCGTTGGTTCTCGTAAGTCGGTGATTGGTTTTAGTGGTTTGGTCGAGAACCCCTTTCAAATTGAATTTTTTAATCAGCAAGTTACAATTAAAGATGCGCTGGCAATCGTTCAGCCATTGGCCAATGCAACACATATTGCGATTGAGCGGAATCAAGGTCTGATAAAACAAGTTGAATATACCGAAATAAGTAAGGCAATAGATCAAGAGTTAATATTGTATAAGGGTGATTCAGTTACCGTTGTGGCGGACAAAATTCAGGGCTCAATTGGGATAAAGGTCGGAGGTGAACATAAGGGAAGGGCGCAATATGTGTTGCCTTACGGTGCTACATTGTCTGATTTATTAGTGCTGGTAGAGCCTTCAGCGTTGTCAAATATGCCCGCATTGCAGCTTTATCGCGAGTCATTGGCCCAAAGTCAACACGAGTCGCTACTGACATCGTTGAATATTTTGCAAGCACAGGTGCTGGGCGCACGAAGTGCTACGGTTGAAGAGGCGAGTCTGCGCAACCAAGAGGCTGAATTAATACTGCAGTTTGTTGAGCGTGCTAAAAAAGTCAAACCAGTTGGGCAGGTTGTCTTAGATAATTCCTCTTCTGCGGTTAATACCGTGTTAGAGAATGGCGATACGATTCTTATACCCGCAGTCAGTAACTTAGTGCGAGTGAGTGGTGAAGTGTTATTTCCGAATGCGGTTGTTTTCGATGTTAAATACTCTGCTAACGATTATATTCTTAAGGCAGGTGGTTTTAGCCAGCAAGCCAAGAAAAGTCGTATTTTGATTAAAAAAGCAAACGGTGCTTTTTATGATTTAGGCAATAAACCTAGCCGTTTCAAAAAATCAGATTATGAGCTTGCCGCAGGTGACGAAATTATTGTTTTGCCGGATGTTGATACAAAAACGTTTCAGCATGCAAAAGATATTTTTCAAATTGTCTACCAGCTTGCCCTTAGTGCGGGTGTTGTCCTTTCTATTGATAACTAGATTTCGGGGCCCCGCTGAATGCAGACAAGAAGTAGTTGGCAGATTCAAAAATCTGTTTTATTTGCCTTATTCCGCCGCGAGCTGCAGACTCGTTTCGGTGGTTATCGATTGGGTTACTTTTGGGCATTGATTGAACCCTTAAGTCACATAATAATGCTCTCTATGTTGTTTTCGCTGATTCGCTCAGACAATGAGATTTACCATGCACCGTTCCCCGTTTTTTTTGCACTTGGTATCTTGTCATTCTTTGTTTTTCAAAAGGTCGCTGTTAATGGCCAGAATAGTATTCGCGTTAATCTTGGCTTGTTTTGTTACCGCCAAGTAAAACCATTTGATTCAATTGTTGTAAGGGCGTTTATTGATTTTTGTGTGTACTTGTTAGCGATATTTATTTTGGCTTTAATCGGCGGTTGGTTTTTTCAATATCAGGTCATGCCGGTAGACCCATTAAAGTCATTGCTTGTGTTGATACTGCTATTTATTCTGGGACTTGGGGTCAGTTTTTTTACGGCAGTTATTGGTATTCTATATGAGGAGTGGGCGCAATTTATTGGTATTGCGCTTCGGCCGATGTATTTTATTTCAGGCATTTTTTTCCCCTTGGCAGCGTTGCCTGAAAGGCTGCATGTTTATTTACTTTGGAATCCAATTTTACATGGAGTCGAGGCTTTACGAGGTGCCTGGATTGCCGACTACCCAGCCGAGAAAGTCAGTGTCATATATCTTGCCGCTTGGGCCCTAAGCATTTTATTTTTAGGCCTAAGCTATTATCGCAGTCATAGAGTTAACGTATTAATGTCATGATTGAATTGCAAGGCGTGACAAAATATTATCCCACTTCTTTAGGGAGGAAATATGTCTTTAAAGACTTAAATTTTAGCTTTCCTGAAAAAAGTAATATTGGGGTATTAGGTTTAAATGGCTCGGGAAAGACTACCTTATTACGCTTGATTGGAGGCATTGATTTCCCAAATGAAGGCAATATTAATGTGCGAGGGTCAATTTCATGGCCACTTGGCCTGGCCGGTGGTACCCAAGGTTCATTAAGCGGTCGTGAAAATGCGCAGTTTATTTGTCGTGTTTATGGCGATAGTCAGCAAGTTATGCGCGATAAGCTTAAATATATTAAGGATTTTTCAGAGTTAGGCGATTATTTTGATTTGCCTGTAAAAACGTATTCTTCGGGCATGCGATCCCGGTTATTGTTTGGTATCAGTATGGCATTTGAATTTGATATCTTCTTAATTGATGAGGTCACTGCAGTAGGTGATGCGCGATTCCGACAAAAGTGTCAGGCAGCATTAGAAGAGAAGAGAAAATCGTCAAATTATATCATGGTGTCCCATAACACAAATGAACTAATAAAAAGTTGTGATAGTTTATTGGTCTTAGATGCGGGAGCAGTAAGTTTGTTCGAAAATGTTGATGATGGCCTAAATTTTTATAAAACATTAATCAAAAAATAATTAACCTTTATCTTTTGAGCCTGTTTGCGAGATATAAGAAATGAATGAACCAGTGCAAGATAGACTGAATTTTGCTTTTCAGCTACCAAGAACCATGCTTAGTTGGGTCAGGCATTCAGTAAAAGGCCGTCAGTTTGGTTTCCTTGTGATACTGCCTTTTCTGCTGATAGCTGCTTACTTTTTGTTATTGGCGCCTGATCGCTATGTAACGACTGCCGCTATGCTGGTTGAAGAATCTGGCTCACCAAAAATGGGTGCTGGTTTTATGGAGGGTTTGGGTTTTGATGCATCAGCAGACAAGATCGACGAGCGACTATTAAAAGCGTTTATTATCTCGTCTAATATGATAGAAAAGCTCGACCGCGACATGTTTGTCAGAGACCATTTTTCCAGTACACGTGATTTTTTATTAGGGTTGCGTCAAGGCCATACCTATGAAGAATTTTTAGAATTTTATCGAGAATACATTACCATTAAAACTGATTCAGACAGCGGCATATTGATGTTGGAGGTTCATGCTTATAATCCAACTTATGCTAAGCAATTGGCCGAGGCTATTCTTAATCATAGTGAAGATTTTATCAACGAGTCTAGTCAGATGATTGCCGGTACTGAAATGCAGTTTGCCTTGGATGAAGTTAATCGAAGTCAACTGCTCTTAAAATCGGCAAAAAAGAAAATACTGAGTTTTCAAAATCAATATAATTTGATGAGTCCAGATACAAAAGGCGAATCATTATTTGTTATTATTTCAGAGTTAGAGGGTGAATTAGCTAAAACACAGGCTGCTATTAACCAAAGCGAAAGTTATTTAATTGAAAATGCACCACCATTAAAGCGGCTAAAAGTTAAAGCAGATTCGCTTAGCAAAGAGATACTAATGCAAAAAGATCGCATCATTGGTTCGGATAAAAGTAGCGCTCTGAATGATTTAAACATGGAGTACCAAACACTATTGATGGATTTAGAAAAATCAACCAGTCTATATAATAGTTCAATAGCGGCGTATGAAATATCAAGGGTACAGTCTGTCAAACAACTCAAGCATTTAATCATTGCGAGCAGGCCCTATCTGGCCGAAGAGTCACTATACCCTAGACGTGGGTATTGGTTGATAACGGCATTTGTTGGTTTGTTAGTTGTTTGGGGAATTGTTGGTGTTGTATATGCCTCATTATTAGAGCATAAAGATTGAAATCTAGCGGCAGGGTTTAGTATGAAACCGAATGAATATCATGAAGCATTTTCCTTAGCTAAGGAAGCCTTTGCAGCAGGCCAGTATAAAACGGCTGAATTGCAGTTATCATGGGTGAGTGACATTTATAATCAGGTCACTGTCACCTCTAAAAGCGCAATAGACTCGCCAAAGTATTCGATTATTGTTGTTAATTATCTTCCGTCAGACGATTTTGTGGCCATGCTCGAAAGTCTGAAAAAGTATGAATTAAGCGACGAGTTTGAACTACTTATTGTCAATAATGGCAACCCATATTTACCAGCTGTGGTGCAGCAAACGCTGTCGAATTACACTTTATTGGATGTGGGTTTTAATTTTGGTTGCTCGGGTGGGCGCAATGTAGGCTTGCATTTCGCTCGTGGAAAATACTGCCTATTTATCGACGACGACGGTGTTTTATCTGAGCATGCGATTGAAGAGCTTATTAAAACCATAGAGCGGCATCAGGCGGTGACCTGTCGTG
>DDED01000189.1 GCA_002336035.1 Cellvibrionales bacterium UBA1963 | reverse complement strand
AGATCCCTTAATTGCTCCAGATTTTCTCGGTCGCTGCGCATGTATCGAGATACAGCAAGGGTCGATAAACCAGAAGGTACCGTCTTTAAAGGATCTCTATGGTTAAGAATAATCCAAGCATCAGGATAAATTGAAAAGACTAAATCAAGCATCGGTAAATAAGTGGGCGTTTTTAATACCCAGTGCGGGACTTTTTTATCAGGATTTTTTTTTCTATGCTCAAACTGCATCACCTGCATAATCACTTTTTGGTATTTCATCGCAGCTTCAGGATCCATTGGAAAAGTCTGTACATCATGAAGGACCCACCAAAGCATGCCACCAAAAGATGGTTTTTGAACCCCTATACATTCATCGGGAATGTCCGCACGTAACTCGTGAATCGCAACCAATTGCGGACACACATCAAGCCATAAATCTTGCTCACACTCTGTAAGTTGTAATAAAGTTTCTTCGTCGCCTAAGTCATCTGTCGGATGAAACGCTCGCCATGCGATCGGTGCTAAAGAATCAGTATCTTGGCCAAGCAATTCAAGCGTAATAGTGGTGCCAGAGCGACCGGTACCCGTAATAATCAGAGGCTCAAGAATTTCTTCATTGAGTATCTCAGGCTGATCAGTTATTTTTTTTGTCAAGTACAATCGACTTTGCAGGCAACGTAAAATCTCTTGCCTTACCTGAAGTCGACCCATGACATTTAAATCTGCTTCAGCTTCTAAGCTGGCAACAAGGCCCTCTAAACGTCCACGCCAATCGCCATCAATGCGCTCGCCAAAATCACTTAAGCCTGTTATTCGGCTACTGGCTTCAATCATTTCGTTAGGTTCAAGGCTAATTAACTCGGCTGCACCACCAACGGTACCAGCCATCAAATTAATTCGCTTAACTAAATCTGGACGAGGAAATCTTTCGGCAAGGGTTTTCATAGTTAGCACACATTAAGTAAAGAAAAAAACGCCGTTGAGCGTCAAAAAATGAATAGTAAAATATACGTATTAGTGCCAACAGTTACCAGAGACAATTGATTAGATTGACAATTATTAAGGAATAACGATACGAAAACGGACAGCAATCCCTCGTTTCAATGCAAGAGACTTTCCCACTATTACTTTTGTGCGTTGTAGGGTGGCTTTACTCTTCAGCAAGAGCCTCGTCATTCAATGTAACAAGGGTCGATAAAATATCATCAACAACAGCATTGTCGAGACCTTTATCTACTATCTCGGTGTTATGGGTAATATAAATCATTAAAGATTCAGCCGCCAAATACCACTCACGCCAAGCACCATCATCATCATCGTATTGAAACAGCAAACCTTGGGCAGATGCCAAACTGATTGCAGTACTAGCATGACCTTGATCGATCAAGTGTTCAGCAAATCCATTTAGATCAGCCACACTGACTTGGCCTTGCGGCTTACGAATCACAGTAATATCTACTTCACTAACACTGTCGCAGTCTGTGATGGTAACAGAGTCGTCATCCATCTCAGCAGTCCATTCATCGGGCAGTTCTAAACACCACCATTGAGTTTGCACAATTGACATAGACTTTCCTATACGGGGTTAATAACACATTGAAATGTTAGCGCAGCTTCTCGCATTGCTGTATCAGCAAGCAAACTAGGATAATAACTTTCTCGTCGGCCCGTCATCAAAAAACCAGCTTCATAATACAAGGCAATAGCTTGAAAATTGCTTTCACGCACTTCTAAAAAAATATTTTTTATCGCTAATTTCTGACAGTTATCAATAAGTGAACGAAGTAAACAGCTCGCCATACCACGTCTTTTCTTACAAGGGTCAACTGCAATAAAAAGCAACTCGCATTGATCGGCAATAACGCTAAACAAACACGCACCACTGATATTTTTTGAGTCGACTACAACCTGCATAGAATAGTTAGATTTAGCCAAACAGTCAGGCAGAGACTTTAACGGCCAACTACCACTTGCCTCTTTGTCCCACCAATGGGCTAAGGATAAATAGTCATTATCATGATAATAGCGAATATCCAAGCTTGATTACCTAGTCTGCCGTAATCTTACGAAAAGATTGTATGCAACGCCAAAAAACGTGCTTTAGGTGAGGCTGGGCCCATAACTCAGCCGAGCTGTGCGTGGTTAATATATCAACCGTGTGCTTTTCAGATGCGGTCTTATTATCACTGAATAAATTCGGATTGCTGTCGTAATCCGCCACTAATGTAGAGACTCGTCCCATCAATAATAATTGATGAATATTATGCTCTTCCACTCTCCGCTGAAGCCATGCTGCAAAAATGTCTTTCGCAGCGATATTAGAATTTGCCGACAAGCTTCTTTCGGGCAGCGGCCACACGAATTGATCTTGTTGGCTTGCCGATGAAGCGTTATGACTCACTTTATGACCTAAAGAAAATAGCACCGAATGAATCCAAGATTGATAGGCGCTATTGGCACAATGTAAATCACTGACATCGTCAACAATTAATAGCCCGTGGCTATAACTAGCCGTAAGAGTGAATACTGTTAAGATCTCTGCGGCAGATAAAATAGTCGCTGCAGGCGGCCTGTCGATGACTTTTGCTCCGCTGACTTTATCTTTTGCGCTTACAGGTAAAGTCTCCGCTCTAACAGACGTATTACGATCTATGCCTTTTAATTCGGCTATTAATCGATCACGATGCGCTGGCGGCGACGAAGAAGCCTCACTCGCATTAATAGAATGACTGAATTGATCTTCATTGTGCTTAATTGATGGCTCGACGGCCAAACGATGGTCGTCAGGATTAGCAATCCAATGGCCTGGCTCTGCACCAGGCAAAGATTTGATAGGCTGCCATAGGTCGATACCCATAGCCGATAAATAAGCGTTGCGGTGTTCACGATACATATTCTGAACTCAACCTAATCCATAACCAATTTGGTTTACAGTGTAATGAAACCAAAAATAACTCCGAGAATGCTATCTTACACGATCATTAGCAACCACGCCGATATGATCAGCCACTAGCAAGAACGAAGATAATTATTGACTGCACAAAGAATGGCCTGCAGTGAAGCATCGACGATATCACGACTTAAACCAACGCCACTCAAGCGCAGACCGGCTATATTCATTTGCACGTAACACGCCGCCTCAGAGCTAACATTGTGACTTAACGCATGCTCAGTGTAATCGACCAATACCAGTTCTTGCCCAATTAACTTTGCTAAACCGCTGACAAAGGACTCAACCACACCAGCGCCTTCGGCAACCACATCTAACGGTTGGCCATCTCGAATTAATTTTGCCGTCAAGTGATCATGGCCCGCCCGATGATTAATCTCAAAAGAATCTAGCGAATACGGCGTTTGCTGATGTAAATAATGCTCTTGGAATAATGTCCAAATTGCGTCAGGTGACACTTCGGCTTCGCACTGCTCAGCATGACGCTGGACAACGGTGCTAAAATCAATCTGTAACCATCGAGGTAGCTGAAGACCTCGCATTTGTTCTAAGACATAGGCAATACCCCCTTTCCCTGATTGACTATTAATGCGAATGACTTCTTGATATGAGCGTCCTAAATCAGCCGGATCAATGGGCAAGTAGGCCACATCCCAAGGTTGATCGTCTTGCTGGACAGCGAGGCACTTTTTAATCGCGTCTTGATGGCTGCCAGAAAAGGCCGTAAATACCAGCTCGCCCGCATAGGGATGACGTGGATGAACCGGTAAATGAGTACACGCTTTGACTACTTGAATAATTTCATCAATATTAGAAAAATCTAACATTGGGTGAACACCTCGACTGTATAGATTCATTCCCATCGTCACAATATCCATGTTTCCAGTACGTTCACCGTTGCCTAGTAACGTTCCTTCGACACGATCTGCGCCGCCCTGAACGGCCAATTCTGCTGCAGCAACTGCACAGCCTCGGTCATTGTGGGTATGCAGGCTCACCAAAACGGCATCGCGAGATTGAACTTGCCGACAAAAGTACTCGATTTGGTCGGCATAGACATTCGGCGTAGTCATTTCAACGGTCGCGGGTAGATTTAAAATAATCGGCCATTCTGGCGTCGGTTGCCAGACATCAATCACCGCATTACAAACTTCAATGGCGTAGTCAATTTCAGTGCCAGTGAAACTTTCTGGGGAGTATTGAAAAAACCAATCAGTATCGGGTTGCGCTTCGGCATACTGCTTTACCAGTTCAGCTCCTTTTACCGCAATGGCTTTTATACCGGCTTGATCCAAACCAAATACTTTTTCTCGCTGCACGGTAGACGTGGAATTATAAACATGAACAATGGCCTGTTTCGCGCCTTGCAGTGATTCATAAGATCGACGGATAAGGTCTTCGCGCGCTTGGGTGAGGACCTGAATTTTAACATCATCAGGAATTAATCGTTGCTCAATCAAACATCGAACAAAGTCAAAATCAGTTTGGGAGGCCGCTGGAAAACCCACTTCTATTTCTTTAAAACCGACCTTGACTAATAAATCAAATAACTGCAGCTTTTGCGCTACGGTCATTGGCTCTATTAATGCTTGATTACCGTCGCGCAAATCGACACTGCACCAGCTAGGTGCATGACGAATAACCTGATCAGGCCATGTTCGGTCAGTCAGTTGCACGGGTAAATGCGGTGCATATTTGCGGTGATCAAAACCTGTCATAAGGTTATTCCTGGACTAAGAGTAAAAAAACGAGTGGAATCTTTATGTAAGACGTATCAGTGTATCGCAAATTGATGAGCGAAAAAGAACAAAAACAACACTATATGCGTGATATTATTAATAATAGTCCTATATTTTGCTTAAAGTTAGTTTATTTGACTAATTTTATGGTTATATTAGGATAAAAGCATTAACACCCATGACGTTATAAAGGCGAAACATGATACAAACGCATCTAGATCGCACCGACAAAAAGATTTTAATTGAGCTTCAAAATAATGCTCGTATCAGCAATCTAGAGCTTGCTGAATTAGTTGGGCTCTCTGCCACGCCCTGTGCAAGACGGGTTAAACGACTGGAGGATTGCGGCATTATTCAGCGTCATGTCACACTACTTGACGAGACATTGCTGGGTTTGTCGCTCACGGCGCTTATCAGCATCAGCATGGATAGGCACACGCCCGAACGATTTGCCAATTTTGAAGAACAAATAAGTCAATTTCCAGAAATTATCGAGTGCAGTATAGTCACTGGGCAATCAGCTGATTACTTGCTCAAAGCCATGCTGCCAGACATGGCACGTTATGAGGAGTTTCTTCTCGGACGACTGACTAAAATTGACGGAGTAACCGGTGTCCATTCCAGTTTTGTACTGCGCAAAGTGATTAACCGAGCCAATCTGCCACTGAATCATCTCTAACACATTAGCCACATATCACTATCAACCGCTTGACAGGATTTAGAGCAAGTCATAGCATAGGTAAGCAAGCAAGTTAGTTCATTACAACGAGAATGTCTTATCCTACCGCCACTGCACCCCCACGCCATTGAGCCTCACTATGCAATCTAGCTATGCGCTTGTTTCTGAAGAATTTAAAGCAGTGAATGCTCTCATCACTGAGCAACTGACCTCTCATGTTGGATTAGTCGAAGATATCAGCCAATACCTTGTTACCAGCGGGGGTAAACGCATTCGGCCATTGATCACCTTACTTACAGCAGGGGCACTTGGCAACGCGGGTAACTATCAACAAATCCAACTTGCTGCAGCAATTGAATTTCTTCACACAGCCACCTTGTTACACGACGATGTGGTAGACATGTCGGCACTTCGTCGCGGCCAACCTACCGCCAATGCTAATTGGGGAAATGCCTCAAGCGTGCTAGTCGGAGATTTCGTTTACAGCAAAGCCTTTGAATTGATGGTCGCGATTGGCAGTTTGCCTGTCATGGATGTTTTGAGCAATGCCACAACCAAGATCGCTGAAGGTGAGGTCAAACAACTAATGGCTATTGGTGACTTAAACCTCACTCAAGCTGAATACTTTGATGTGATTCGCAACAAAACAGCTGTTTTGTTTGCCGGTGGTTGCCGTTGCGGCGCGATAATCGCAAACACCGATAAAGCAACAGAGAATTCGCTGTCCCTTTATGGGCTTCATTTGGGCCAGGCATTTCAAATCTTTGATGACTACCTAGACTATGAGGGTAACACCGAAGACTTAGGCAAAAATGTGGGCGACGACTTAGCCGAAGGGAAATTGACCCTACCCCTCATTGAAGCTTTGCGTATAACCACGAATACAAAAGAAAACACTGTATTGCGTCAAATCATTGAAGAAAAAGATGTGAGTAGAATTCAAGAAGTTATTGCCTTGTGCAACGAAACAGGCGCATTGAATAACACTCGATCTCTAGCGCTAGCCGAAGCTGACACGGCCAAACGGGCCATTGCTGATTTACCGCATTCGAGCCATCGAGACGCCCTGCAAGGCATTGCTGATCTAGCGGTTCACCGAAAACAGTAAGACAATATCCCCCGCTCAAAACAAAAAAAAGTAGCGCACTTGAACGAAATCAGCACGCTACTTAATTAAAACTGGCACTCTTTGTGAATGCTCTGCAGCTCTCACCTTTTCTGGCAACCTCAATACTGAGATAGATTAAGCTGTACGCTTTCGGCGTCGACTCGAAATACCGGCTAACCCCGTCAGCGCTGTGACAAATAACCATGCCGATGCCGGTATCGGAACCTCCGTCGTTATTAATTCAACATCGATATCATAATCCCAATCTGAACCTGCCGGCGCCAGTCTGAAAGCACCCGAGTTATACAGTGATATAGCCAGAATTTGAGGATTATTAATCGCGGTGTAGTTAAACCCATCAGAGCCTCCATCAATTATAGGATCCGGCACATCAATTTCGCTCACTACAAAA
>DDED01000085.1 GCA_002336035.1 Cellvibrionales bacterium UBA1963 | reverse complement strand
AATAATTTAACCAAGATAACTTTGAGATTATATCTTATGCCGTGTTTTTCACTCAACATAAGCAAACTCTTTTAAGAAAGTAATCAGCTTTTATAATGTAACATCATTGCCCTTAATGCCATGTCGAGAGCGATTAAAAAAGCCATGGCCGGCATTTTTCATAACTATGTCATTCGCAATGGCCCTCTAAACTTTTTAGCTTGTCACAATACGCCACTGCCGAGGCATAAGTCTCAACTGTATCCTTGTTTCTGTGCACGACAAAGGTGGGCACTGAGCCGTATTTTAACTGCGCTGTGGGTGATAGTGAATCAGCAACACGAGGGAATTTATTCGCCAAGGCTGGATTAAATAACACCACGGCATTGGGCAATGCTATTTGTTATTGAAGCTGTTTCAGACAGCGCAAAATCAGAAACCGTTGCTGTTGCCGCTGCTAGATAACCACCCGAAGACCCCCCAGCTGAGACTATTTGCTGGTGATCTATATTCGACCTTTCAGCGTTCATACGCACCCATCGAACCGCCGCTTTAGCATCTGAAATTGCTTCGACAGGCCAGTATCATGTCATAACTTAACACGATAATCAGCCAGTACTGCCCCCATGCCCAGTTTACTTAGGGCTTTAGCTTGCCCCCTCCAAGTGGATGATATTACCACGCATCAACCCTCCACCAAAAAAGAACACAATAGCAGACCTTGCCTCACTGGCATTAGGATGAGCGTTATATACATGTAATCCTAACGCGGTATCACCAATCATTTTATAGGTATGACTTTCAGCACCGGATAAGGTATTGGGATTAGCAGGTTTTGTCGCTGAAAACGCACTTAAGGGCAGCACCACCACCGAAACAAAAATAACCGTTAATTGTTTAAACCTCATAATTTTATTTTTTTATACAAAAATAATGAGGAATAATTATTTGCTGACGCTAATTAACCAATCAAGTTAATCGGCATACGATTAATCTGTGAAAAAAATCGAGTTCAGCTGAGCAATGCTCATTTGCCAATGCTGTTGTAACACAGCACTGATTCATTGCCGATAATCGGACGTTGGCATGAAAGCCAATAACAACTTAACCTTTCATCTGCTCTAGTTCAATGCCCTTTGTTTCATACACATAAACAAAAATAAACACTGCCGATATAGCTGCACTTAAGGCGTAAAAGCCATAAGCCCCCGCCAAACCTATAGTCGCCAAAAGAATAGGAAAGCTCATCGTGATGGCAAAATTGGCCGTCCATTGAAACAAACCACTAACGGCAAGACCTGAACCACGCAATTGGTTGGGGAACATTTCTCCCAACATTACCCACATCACAGGCCCCCAGGACATATTAAAGATGAATACATAGGCATTGGCTGAAAGTAAAGCTAGCGGACCCCATTCGCCCACCACCAACTCACCATTAGAACCCACGCCTGCATTCATAAAAGCAATAACCATTAAGCCTAACGCTAAAGCCATACCCACAGAGCCCCACTGAAGCAAAGGCTTTCGACCAATTTTATCAATCAATAAAATTGTCACAATACAGGCACAAATACTCACCGCACCACTGATTATGTTTATTAATAGGGCGTCAGCTTCAGAAAAACCAACTGCCTGCCAAAGGACTGCGCCATAATAAAAAACCACATTAATGCCAACCAACTGTTGAAAAACAGCAAGGCCAATACCGACCCAAACGATAGATTTCACGTTACCTATCGATGAATCAATCAGATCAGATAACTTCGGCGCATGATGATCTTTAGCAAGTGAAGCTTCAATTTCATTTACTTTTATATAACCATTAGTCCTACCATACAGTTTTTCAAGCACCGCTTGGCCTTTTTGACGCTGACCTGACGCGATTAAAAAACGAGGGCTTTCCGGAATAAAAAACAATGCCACTAAGAATAAACTGGCAGGAAGAAGCTCAATCCAAAACATCCATCGCCATGCCTCAAAACCCATCCATAATTCAGCGGTTGAAAGGCCTGCCAAATCAGCCAAGAAATAGTTGCTCACAAATGCCATAAACAACCCCGTGATAATAGCCACCTGCTGAATGGTGGTTAAACGACCACGATAACGAGCGGGCGCAATTTCACTGATATAAGCCGGTGACATTACCGAAGCTGCACCAACCGCAAGACCACCCAGTATGCGGTAAAAAATAAATTCTAAAGAACTGCTAGCCACGCCTGACCCCCAAGCGCTAATAATAAAAAAAATCGCAGAGCATATTAAAAGCGCTCGTCGGCCAAATCGATCAGCCAATCGACCCGCAAAAAATGCACCAATTGCACAACCTAACAACATACTAGCAACATTAAACCCTGTGCCAGCACTGTCTGAATTAAAAGCAGTCTTTAAACCATCAATAGTGCCGTTGATAACACCGCTATCAAAGCCAAAAAGAAAACCTCCAATCGTCGCTACGATACTAATTAAGACAATAAACAGTGTATTATCTTCGTTCGTTTTTGTAGTCAAAATTGACCTCTTATATTTGTTATTGATGATTGCAAACGTGCTTGCTGCTATAGCGTATTGTTAGACAATGATTCGTTAGGTAATGATTCGTTCATCCAAAATCATTCAACACCTCTTAAAAAAATCTTTTATCTTAATTAACGTGTTGTTATAAGTGTTTATTAGCAAAATGGTAAGTATAAATCATATTATTATTATTGTATAAACATATTCATTAGCTACCAATAAAAGGTCGACACTGCAATGATTAGTAGTAATTTAAGAATCAATATGACCGGTACCGAATCCGAGCCCAATGCGCGTGCTAAACGCTACCAAGCGGCAATAGATATGGCGGCTTATGCCGACCAGCATGGCTTTAGCAGTGTCAATGTTGAAGAACATCACTTAGCTGATAATGGCTGGCTACCGAGTCCAATCACGATGGCCGCAGCCATCGCTGGCAGAACAGAAAACGTGGGCATTGGGATCATGGCCTTGCTAGTTTCACTTTATGACCCTATCCGATTAGCCGAAGACCTTGCAGTGCTCGACCTGTTAAGCCAAGGCAGGCTTAATTTTGTAGCCGGTATGGGTTATCGCGATATCGAATTTCATGCCATGGATAAACCCTATGAAGAACGCGGCGCATGGATGGACCACGTTCTAGAAACGTTATTAGCTGCTTGGCGTGACGAGCCTTTTGAATACCGCGGTCAAATGATTAATGTGACACCTAAACCTTTTACTCAACCACACCCGAACTTTTTAGTCGGCGGCATGAGCAAGCCAGCTGCTCGACGTGCAGCGCGTTTAGGCTTACCTTTTTGCCCGCCAATATCGACCCCAGTGTTAGAAGCTTACTACCATGAACAACTTATTAAGCATAATCAACAAGGATTCGTCTATTCACCTGAAGCGGATTTTAGTCTGCTGTTCATTGATGAGAATCCTGACCAAGCCTGGGATGAACTGGGTCATCATTTTTTAAACGAGGTCGTTGAATACAGTAGCTGGAAGAAAGAAGGCCTTAATCGGCCACTGGAGTTTAACAGCGATTCAATTGACGCATTGCGTGCCGAAGGTCGCTACGAAATAATTACCCCGCAAGCCTGCCTTGAGCGACACCAACAGCGACCGAACTATACTGCCACGCTGCACCCGCTCATTGGCGGCATGCCGCTCGATAGAGCCTGGCAATGCCTTCATCTTTACGCAGAAAAAGTCCTTGCGCCACTTCAGTCCCAAGCACCAAAATAAAGTATTTTTCTACAAGTTATTTTTAACAATTATGTCAATTAAATGGTATTATGCTCGCCTAAATTGACAGCGCTGACATAGTTAATTATTATGGCGGATTGGATTGATGAATTATATATAAAATATATATAATTCATCAACTTATAATTTTCAGTTATTTTTAAGCTGCCCTC
>DDED01000103.1 GCA_002336035.1 Cellvibrionales bacterium UBA1963 | reverse complement strand
AGTTGTAACTGGTGTCGTAGGTTTAATGTTAAAAGAACTTCGATGCAGTGGGAAATTGTATCTCGCTAATGGTGTTAACCGCACTGAGTCAAGGCAGAAAGGCCTAGTCACTGTCCAGAACTATGATGCCGATGGTGACTCTGTTGTTGCCGATCTCGAAAAAATTGTAATTGTGATGATGCAAGTGATTTGCCAGTGAGTTTGATACCCTAGTGAATTCACTCGCGATCGAGTAAAAATAATCTGTTGGTATCACCGATAAACACAAGATTTTTCATACGACAAAATTTTTCGTCACCGCATAAATAGGTTTAGTTCCCTTCAGTCAGTAATCGGCGAGACCGTGCTTCGGCCATAAGGTCTAGGTAAGCCAATATTTCTTGGGTGTTGCTTTTGGGGTCTAGAATTCGTGCAGTATAAACATCAATGACCAATTGCTGTACGTTAGTATTACTCGCTGCGGCTAACCACGCCCAGTCTGTAAAATGGGATGCCAATTGAATGTCACTTTTCATCATGTCACGGGTAAGTGCAACTAATGAGTCGATACCACCAACGGCCTCTACAATTGCTGCGGCTTGCTTCTCTAGCGGTGCGGGCGTCCACTGCGATGGAAGATCATCCCACCACCCTGTATAGCGCTTAAGAACCATCTTAGATACGTCTTCATAACTCACGTATTGCTCACGAAGGGTATGGTGGTGAGCGAGTTCATCCGGCAAGGTGATCGATTGAAAGATTTGATCTTTGCGGAGACCTTGGTTCAAGCCATCAATGGCTTGCATGCGAATTGATTCAAAGGCATTGGCTAATAGATTGAATTCACGTTGAATGGTCTTGGCCTCAGTCAGCGCTTTACCGTGTGCCGGCAGCATTAACTCGGCGTTGAGTGCTGCCATTTCTCGCAATGCGACAATCCACTCTTTAACATGGCGTTGCACGCGTTTACCGTTACCGGCATTGGGCATAAAGCCTTGGTAGTAATCAGCAGTAGCAAGTATTTTTCGCTCTGGTAGCCAGACATACAGTTGGTCATCGGTTTCGCCTTTATGGTGTTGAAGTATAAATCGTTCATTACCTATATTGAGTTCTAGACGGTCACTAAAGACTTGAGTGGGCAAGGCGATATCATCCATTGACATGGGCATTTGTTCTGCTTTTTGACTGTTGTATTTAGCCATTAATTGTCGCAATTCAATGTAGCGCTCAAACCGGTGTAAGATATTTTCTTGGGCAATAATATGCGGTTTTTCGCCGGCTTCTAAGAACGCCCAAGTGCCGAAGGCATGATCGACATGACCGTGCGTATAAATGATAGTGTGGATGGGTTTATCGCTCACTGAACGAACAGCATCAAGCAGTGCTGGGCCGGCAGGCGTCATGCCTGTATCAACCAGCACCAAACCCGCATCGGTATCAAATAATACCGCGTTGACAATGGGCATACGTATTAACCAAGCGTTATCACCATAAGCTTCAACATAGGTTTTTTCTTGCAAGTCCTTAATTGCCTTAGGGTCACGGCCAAACATATTTTGAGCCGCAGGAATCGACATTTGGCCGCCAAATGAGCCACCTTGATCAAGTCTTTGTCGTAACGCTGGATTTTCAATGAATAAAGCGATGCGTGCATCGATTTTGCCAGCAGCGATAATTTGATCCAGTGCGACTGATTTGGTTGAAGACCATACTTTTTTTGTCGTATAAGCAATGCTTTTGCCAGCGTCTATTTCACTTACTAACAAGCCAATAGTCATGCCCAATGCTACTAGTGCTATGCTGAGCAGAGTTTTTTTCATTGAAAACACCTTTACTGATCATGGACTGATTAAGCAGATGAGTGTAATTGAAAAATATTGTTAAATAAATTATTACTTTTATATTACAAAGATAAAGTATTGGTATATTTTCTAATGGTGCCGTGGTGTTAAGCTCACTCGGTTAGTAAATGGATTAATACAAATCTTAAAGCGTTTATACCTTTTAATGATGGAGATTTTCATATGAAAACTGTCGACAAATTTATGACAGATCCGCTCGATTACTTTGACCGTTCAGTTACCAAGATGCACAGTATAGAACCTGCTGATCTCGAACGACTTCAGCGTAGTGCAATGAAAATACGTGTTGCTGATCATATCAAAAATATTGAATTGGTGACTAATTTAGCCGAGCGTTTAGGTATTTCCAGTGTCGATGAATTCAATGACGTTGTGCCATTATTTTTTTCTCACACGGCATTTAAATCTTACCCATCTTCCTTAATTGATAAGAAGCGCTGGGACTTAATGACTAAGTGGATGCAAAAGCTGACCACCTATGACTTGTCAAAGGTTGACACATCACAGTGCGATTCGTTAGATGAATGGTTAGATGCTTTAGATGAACAGACACCCTTAGAGGTGATCACTTCATCAGGCACAACGGGTACAATTTCATTAATACCCAAGTCAAGAATCCAAGCGCATTACACAATGAAAATTTGGCGTTGCTTTTTATTTCAAACCTTCGGTAAAGAACCTACTGAGGCTGAGATGAGACCAGATGTCGATGTCATCTGGCCCAATCATGCAAAAGGTAAATTGGGACATTTACGCATGGCTGCATTATTACGCAAGGAATTTACTGGCGGTGACGAAAGTCGTTTTCATGCGTTGTATGAAGAGGCCATCGATAGCGATCTAATGTTTTTGGCCAGTAAGATGCAGGCCGCTGCATCAAAAGGTGAGTTAGATAGATTAGAAATAGACCCTAAGCTGATGGCCCGAAAGGATGAATTTGTCGCTATGCAGGCAAGACGACCTGAAGAAATGGCTGCTTTTTTTGCTAACTGCACTAAAAAATTAAAAGGCAAACGAGTCTTTACTACAGCTGCTTACCCCATTATGTATCAGGTGGCTGCCGAAGGATTGGCTAAAGGTATTAAAGGTGTGTTTGCTAAAGACTCAGCAATTTTGACCGGTGGCGGTACGAAGGGTCATGTGCTGCCCGATAATTTTCTTGATGTAATTAAAGAATTTATGGGTGTTGATGTCATTCAAGAAGGTTATGGCATGTCTGAGATTAGCGCTTTTCATTGGGCCTGTGAAGAGGGTCATTACCACATATCGCCATGGGTCATTCCATTCTTGCTTGATCCGGAAACCAGTGAGCCCTTACCTCGGACTGGCACGGTCACTGGCCGAGCTGCATTTTATGATTTGCTGAATGACAGTCATTGGGGTGGAATTATTTCTGGCGATGAGGTCACAATGCACTGGGATACCCCGTGCTCTTGTGGTCGAAAAAGTGTTTACTTAGCCCACGAGATAATGCGCTACAGTGAGAAAGAAGGCGTTGAAGATGATCGAATCAGTTGTTCGGCAACACAGCAAGTGCAAGACGAAGTGGTTAACTTCATGAAAGGTTTTGAGGGGTGAAAATGAGCGCATTTAAAGTACCTTTATTTATTCGTGGTGAAATTATTGAGGATGACTGGGTTGAATTTGGCGGCCGTCATTCAGGCGGTGGTTTTAGTGCGCCTGACCCACATAAGTACGTAAAAGATTTACCGTTAGCCAATCCCATGGCGCTGCAAGATATGCAAGAAGTCAACTTCGAAGAAATTCTCGACATTTTAGAAGAGTTAGGAAAAAATCTTGACTTCGATAAAAACCGTTACATCCGTCAAGCATACGAGGCGGGTTTAACGGCGGCTCCTTACCCAGCGTCAATATTAAAGAACAGTTATCTTAACTTGCCCTCGGTATTTAATCGTGAATCAATACGAGAAATTGCAGAGCAGCGTATAGGCGTTGATTATTTAAATGGGTGGGTGAGCCAAAAGCTGCTTGATGGCCGGACGCTGAATGTTCGAGCTTTTGGGGCTCGAACGGTTCACATCCCTGCTGGCAATGGTGGTTTAGTGTCGGCTATTACCTTAATACGAAACGCCATTACGCGCAGCGATGCAATAATTAAAGCGCCCTCAAACGACCCGCTAACAGCGATTGCGTTGGCCAGAACACTCGCTGATATTGCGCCTAATCATCCATTAACAAAGCACATAAGCGTCGCTTACTGGAAAGGTGGCGATGAAGCATTTGAGAAGCAATTGTATAAACCCGAGTACGTTGAGAAAATTATTGCATGGGGTGGGTTTGCCTCGGTCAAGCATGTCACGCAATACATCCAGCCAGGCCTTGAGATGATAGGCTTAGATCCAAAACGAAGCGTCACGATTATTGGCCCAGAAGCGTTTGCTGATGAAGCAACTTTGCTAGAGGTTGCGAAGCGAACAGCTTGTGATATTGCTATGGCAAACCAAGAAGCCTGCGCAAGTGCGCGAGTCATTTATGTGCTCAACGGCTCTGATAGACCCGCAATTGAAAGATTAAATCATTTTGGGCAGCTTATTTACGATGCCATGTTAGCGATGTCGATTGAATTGACGTCTAAGCCGCGCACGTTTGACCGTGAGTTACGCGACCAAATGGACGCAACACGTCTAGACGATACCTTTTATCGTATCATTGGCGGTGAAGACAATGAGGGCGCTATTATTGTGTCACAATTCGACGAGCCGGTAGACTACTCATCGATTTTGAGTGGCAGAGTCGCTAATTTAGTGCCTGTCGATAATATTAAGCAAGTCACCGATGCGGTGACATCGTATACTCAGACTGTCGGTATTTATCCTGAGAGCCTAAAAAAGCAATTGCGTGACCAGTTGCCTATTTATGGTGCCCAGCGATTAACGTCATTAGGTTATGCTTGCAATGTGACTGCTGCGTCACCGCAAGACGCAATTGAGCCCGTTCGGCGGATGTGCAAATGGATTTTTGAAGAAGAGTGTGATCCTGACGAGGTGTTTCCACTGTGGCGAATATAGCTCGTTGCTAAATCACTCGTGACCTTCATCACACCCAGTAATAAAAAAGAGGATACGATGCGTGAAAAAATTAAAATCCGGGTTTAATCGTCGTTCTTCAGCCGAACAGGTGACTGCAGGCGTTGATCTCAGCGGTAAGACTGCACTGATTACGGGTGTCAATTCAGGCCTCGGTCTTGAGTCTATGCGTGTGCTTGCTTCTCGCGGTGCACACATCATTGCAGCCGCCAGATCGTTAGACAAAGCTCAGCAGGCCTGTGCTGAGATTAAAACGGTCGTTAAAGATGCTGTTTTAACTCCTGTCGCCTGTGAACTCAGTGACCCGAGGTCAATACTCTCGTGTGTCGAGACGATTCAAAATACGTTCACCACCCTTGATATATTAATGGCTAATGCCGGCATTATGTCGCCAACTAATTTAACTGTCGCAACCGGTTACACCAAGCCTTTAGAAATGCAGTTTGCCACTAACCATATCGGTCATTTTTTATTAATTAATCATTTATTGCCGCTACTTAAAAATGCTCATCAAGGCAGAATTGTTTTACTTTCGAGTATGGGACATCTGCAAACGCCAAAACAAGGCATTGATTTTACTAATCTTGATTGTGCGCAGGGCTATAACCCATGGCAGACTTATGGCCAGTCTAAACTGGCTAATATTCTGTGTGCTAAAGAGCTTAGCCAGCAATTGCTAGCTTCACGGGTAACTGTTAACGCTGTTCACCCTGGTGTAATCCGAACGAACCTTAATCGTAATAGTACGGGTGCGCTTTTCCAATTAATTAATTTTTTTGCAAACTTTGTTGAGCGCAGTATTGCGCAAGGCGCGGCAACCCAATGTTATGTTGCGACTCATCCGGCGCTTGACAAAATTAGCGGCGCTTACTTTGTTGATAATAATATCGCCGAGCCCTCTAAGCATGCAAAAAATCCAATTTTAGCAAAACAATTGTGGCGCGAATCTCTGAATTTAGTTGATGGCTACTTATGAAATAACGTTATTAATCAGCTGTTTTCTTGCTATTAAATAGACCATTTTTGCAGCAAAAAATAAATTCAAATATAAACCTATTTGAATCGCCTAAAGCTGGGCTATAATCTATTATCGATACTATTTTATGCGCAAATTATTGAGTTGCAGATGAGTGATTTTCCTAAGTTTAAACAAGGCGATTACCCCGAGCTATACCTTGAACAAACCGATAAGGATTTGTCTCAATCGTTAGGGGCCAATCTTCGGTATGCCTATTTTACAACAATTGCTAAGGGTGGAAAGTCACTCATACAGTCTTGCAAAGACCTACATTTAGGCCGAGTTGTTTGTTACAAATGTTTGCGGCCAGAATTTGCTGATGATCCGATCGAACAAAAACGATTGTTACGTGAAGCGCGCGTGTCAGCCATGTTGCAACATCCTAACACTATGCCAACTTATGAGTTGGGCCGAGATCAAAAAGGCCATTATTACTTCACGATGAAGTTAGTTCACGGCTATACGTTTCGCGAGATAATGAATTACCGTGAGCGTTATGACCTCAGTCAATTACTCGATATTGTGATTCAAGTCGCTTATGCGCTTGAGTATGCCCATGCTCACGGTGTGGTCCATCGCGACATCAAACCCGACAATATTTTAATTGGTCCATTTGGTGAGGTTCTTTTATTGGATTGGGGTCTGGCTAAGGTCAGAAGTGAAGACGGTAGCACCGCCGTATTTGACGAACTCGAGCCATTGGCTGGCAGTGAAGATAAGTCGATGACGGGTTACCAGAAATTACAAGGGACTGTTTGTTATATGTCACCTGAGCAGATTCAAAAAGCCCCTGATATTGATGGCAGAACCGATATTTATAGTCTTGGCGTTCTGCTTTATGAAGCGATTACGGGTAGAACAGCAGCAGTAGGAGACACCGTCGAT
>DDED01000093.1 GCA_002336035.1 Cellvibrionales bacterium UBA1963 | reverse complement strand
TGGCGTCGTGCCGGTGAATATAACGAGCAAGGAGTTAATGATGGATGAATCGAAATTTCAGCTACATCAGTTATACGCAAATACCGCCGGGCAGCCGCTTGATTTGCATTTATTCGCAGTAGGCTATGTGGCGCACAGTATCGTGTACAAACTGATCGGAGGAAAAAAAATCGCAGAATCAGCTTTTTTAGCAGGCTGTTTTCATGACATTGGAAAAATAGACCCGCAATTTCAGCAATGGCTATCGCCAAAATTGGCCAAAGATGTCGATCGACCGCCACCTGAGGATGGAGTGCATATAGATAAAGGAAAATTCAGCTTCGAACATCATCCACGGCACAATGAAATATCAACTATGCTCTACGCATTACTAATTGATGGCGACCGTCTAAATAAATGCCAACGAAAATCTCATATTCCCCATGCTATTTATTGGCACCATACGCGGCCATACCGTAAAGTAAATTATAAATCGTTAAGGGATATTTACACAAAGTTTAGTAGCTCACTAAATGATGAAAAAATCGGTCATCAATTTGATATAGCACACGCCTTATTGGCGCAGGTCGCTAGGTTATCAAGTGACTATGAGGATGAAACGCCAGCTTTTTCGAGCGTCAATAAGCAGTGCGACGTGGCTAGGTTAGATGACTTTATACTGCCCCCTTACAAAGTTTATAGCGAGGTTAACGATGAGTTAGCTCAATACGAAACAGAAGTAACCGCGAACGCCGTTAACAACCTTATTAGAGCAGCAGTAATATCCGCAGATAGGGCGGTATCTGCACTTAGCGCAGAAACTCTACAACACCACTTTGAAAGCGCATCACTCAATGAAACTATTGGCGATATATTTACCGCTGAATCTACTTTAACGAAAAACATTGAAAGCTGTCTAAAAGGCTTTTCAGATAATTCAGCCTACCCGAAACGAAACCAGCAACAACGAGAAGTTGTGGGAAAGTTAGTTGAAATTAAACGCCGTGCGGCTATAAATGAAGAAACAAACTTAGCGGTTCTGCAAGGCCCCGCAGGATGCGGAAAATCAAAGGTTGTATTGGAATGGGCGTCCAAAACCGAAGCAATTAAAATATGGTGGATATGTCCTAGAGTTCAAGTTTGCCTAGGTCTGTTCGAAGAGCTACGCAAAGAACAGTACCTACCGCAAAGCCAAATAGAAATTTTTACAGGGGAATACAAGCAAACTGCCAAAGACGGGTTAATAACGACCACCAGTGAAAGCGCGTATTTTTCGGGCGATGTGATAATTACTACTATCGACCAAGCCGTAAACGCGGTGATAAGCCATGGTCAAGTAACTGCCTTAGTTGAGTTAATGAATGCCCATGTTGTGTTTGATGAGTTCCACGAACTGCTACTTATGCCTGCATTTAACCTTTTGTTCGCAGAACTGATTAAATGTAAAAATATGCGCGATAGCAAAGCAGACACTTTGTTAGTTTCTGCTACACCTAATTATCTTTTCTTAGAAAAAGTATTGGGTATACAAGCGAGTTCATGCGTATCGGTAGCTAGCTTTAACACCGCCAAATATAAGATCCAATTTGATGTTTACGATGAGTCATCTGGCAATCAAAACCCATTGTTAAACCAGGCTTATAGCGGTAACACTTTTGTTATTACAAATACTGCAAGAGATGCGCAAATAGGTTTTATCCAACATTTATCGCAAGAAAATGCAATCTTGCTGCATTCAAAATATACCAAGACCGATAAGCGCTATTGGTTTGAACGTGTAATGCGTTGCTTTGAACAAAACGGTACTCGCGAGTTTGATGTACTGCGGAGTGGCCCAATTGTTCAAGCCTCGCTAAATATAAACTGCGCCAAGATGCTTACTGAATTTACAACGGCTGAAAACTGGCTACAACGTTTGGGTCGTTTAGACAGGTTTTGCGAGAACGCCGAACCTAATGAATATATAACGGTTTTAGCGCAGAGCATTGCTAATGGAAAGCAAACAACGAACACCGCCCGATTTTTAAACCACCAGTTCTCATGGCATTCAGCACAAGCGTGGTACCACTTTTTAATAGAAAAACTTGGCGATAGGAAAGTTATTCAACTTAGCGACCTATACGAAATCTATGACGCTTTTTATCAAGATAACACCTCAAGAGGACAACTGGAAAAAGACATCAAAGCAGCACTGACCAATAGCGCCCAATTTATTTACCGGCAAGTAATCGATCCTATATTTGTACCAATTAAAAAACGCAAAATAGAGAGCCAAATCAAAATTAGAAAGCACTCTTTGCGAGGCAATAACCGTTTCGTGCAATTGGCTATATGCTCAGTATCTAACGAGGGGGGGCGCTCATTTCCTAATCAATATGCTTATGCTGAAACAACGGATCATACGCAAGTAGACGATAGTCTAACAGCCAGCGTGGACGAAATAACGGGGTACGGTGACAGCGATAAAGACTTATTGGCCTTCATGAATGCCAAACATCACAACATAAAGGCCGGTGCAAAAAAAGCTTTTAAAGATAGGCATCTATTGGAGTTGGCACGCTCTCCTGAAACTCCAATTTATTTAAGCTATACGCCAGAAGACCTAAAAAAAATTGGCGGTGCAGCCAAGCAATCAGCAATTTACTACGCCATAAGTCAAAAACAGCCAATTGGTTCAATTTCACTCAACAACCTAACCACAGAGGTTAAACAATATGGAAAAAATTACCGGAATTAAAAGTGTCGATTTTAAAATTACAGCTTTGGGCCATGGA
This sequence comes from Cellvibrionales bacterium UBA1963, assembly GCA_002336035.1. Lineage (GTDB taxonomy): Bacteria > Pseudomonadota > Gammaproteobacteria > Pseudomonadales > UBA7434 > UBA7434. Next base: position 17 of record DDED01000093.1, on the reverse strand, counting down.
GTGGTGAATTGGAATGG
>DDED01000197.1 GCA_002336035.1 Cellvibrionales bacterium UBA1963 | reverse complement strand
TAAATAGCGAGTTGTGAGGCATTGACAATACCCATGTCCATACCCGCTTTAATGGCATGGTATAAAAAAACAGAATGAATGGCCTCGCGAACCGCATTGTTGCCGCGAAAAGAAAAAGACACGTTACTTACCCCGCCAGACACTTTGGCGTGCGGCAAGTTTTGTTTTATCCAGCGAGTAGCGTCAATAAAGTCAACGGCATAATTGTTGTGTTCTTCGATACCCGTAGCGACAGCAAAGACATTGGGGTCAAAGATTATATCTTCTGGATTAAACTGTGCCTTATCGACAAGGAGTCGATAAGAGGCTTCACAGATTTCTATTTTTCTCGCCAGTGTATCGGCTTGACCTTTTTCATCAAAGGCCATGACCACCACAGCGGCACCGTAATCTTTGCACAGACGTGCTTTGGCTAGAAACTCATCTTCGCCTTCTTTCATACTGATCGAATTAACGATCGCCTTGCCTTGAACGCACTTCAGTCCTGTTTCGATGACATCCCATTTAGAGGAGTCAATCATTATTGGCACGCGACTGATTTCAGGTTCAGAAGCGATTAAGTTTAAAAACTTTTTCATTGCGAACAAGGCATCAAGCATGCCCTCATCCATATTGATATCAATGATTTGCGCGCCATTTTCAACTTGTTGTCGAGCAACGTCGAGGGCCGTGTCGTAATCTTCGTTGATGATCAGCTTTTTAAATCGAGCTGAGCCTGTCACATTGCAGCGTTCACCGACGTTAACAAATAAACTTTCTGAGCCAATATTGAAGGGTTCAAGCCCACTGAGACGACAGTTAACGGGTCTATCTGGAATGTCTCTAGGGCTGTTATTTCTAGCTGCCTTTGCTATGGCTTCAATGTGATCGGGTGTTGTACCGCAGCAGCCCCCCACCGCGTTTAAAAAGCCGCGTTCAGCAAAGCCGTTTAAGTCATCAAACATATCCTCTGCCGTTTCATCGTACTCACCAAACGCATTGGGTAAGCCTGCATTGAAGTGGCCGCTGAAATAACAATTAGCATTGTTTGCTAATTCTTCTACAAAAGGTCGAATCTCTTTAAAGCGACGACCGCAATTAACGCCTACAATCAGCGGTTCAGCATGCGCAATAGAATTCCAAAACGCCGCAGGTGTCTGACCTGATAACAGTCGACCGCTCATGTCGGGAAAAGTGACTGAAATCATAATGGGAACTGTTTTTTCAGGAAAACGCGTAAAGTACTGCTTTATCGCAAAGACCGCGGCTTTTGCGTTCAGCGTATCGAAAATCGTTTCAACGAGCAGTAGGTCCACATCACCAGCGAGTAAGTTTTTGGTTGCATCGGTATAATCTGCCACCAAATCATCAAATTGAATATTTCTTGCACTGGGGTCATTGACGTCAGGAGAGATGGAGGCTGTGCGGGGCGTGGGGCCTAATACTCCGGCGACGAATCGTGCTTCACCGGGGTTGTCAGCATTGAATGCATCGACAACGTCCCTTGCCAATTTGGCGCCGGCAAAATTAATCTCGGCAGCGACTGATTCAAGTGAATAATCGCCTTGGGCAACACGTGTGCCATTAAATGTGTTGGTTTCAAGTATGTCAGCGCCTGCTTCAAGATAAGCGCGGTGAATTTCCTTAATGACCTCGGGCTTGGTTAAACACAATAAATCGTTGTTGCCTTTTAGGTCCTTAGCGTAGTCGGCAAATCGCTCACCTCGGTAATCGGCTTCTTGTAAATCATAAGCCTGAATCATGGATCCCATGGCACCGTCGATCACTAAAATTCGCTTTTTAAGCGCATCTTTTAGTTGGTTGATACGCGATTGCTTGGTGTAGGCCAATGATTTATCAGTTTTTTCTGTCATTTTACAAATTAGTACCTTGATAAGGCAGGGTGATTTTTAACAGGGGTATTCTACCAAACTTTACTGCTCTCATAGACACTTTGGCGGTTAATTTGTAACTATTTGAGGCCAGTAATGCGTTTCTGAGCATTTTGATGTCTTATAATTACGTCCCAGTATGCATATTGGTTTTTTAAATCATAAAAGTCTATCGCACAGTGAACCGCTTTCGACTAGAATATGCCTGTAATAACCTATTGATTGAAGAGAATCGACTATGTCTGAAGTGCCCCCGAATAGTGATGCAGAGACCGACCCTGATTTTGTTGAAATCTTTTTATCTGACAATGCGCAAGTGTATCTCAAAGGATTGTTAGAAAAGCAAGAAGACGACGTGGTAGGTATTCGGATATTTATTAATGACCCTGGCACGCCTAAAGCAGAAACGTGTATCGCCTACGGTCGTGCCGATGATTTAAGTGACGATAACATTGTCCGAGAGTACGCTGGTTTCTCGGCATATTTTGATCAGCAAAGCTGGCAGTATTTAGAAGAAGCTAAGGTTGATTACGCCTCCGATCGAATGGGCGGCCAATTGACTATAAAGGCACCGAATTCAAAAATGCCTAAAGTGAACGATGATAGCCCGCTTGAGGATCAAATTAATTACCTGCTTTATACTGAGATTAATCCGTCCCTAGCATCGCACGGTGGCGAAGTGTCTCTGATGCAGCTTGACGATGAGAATTACGCAGTATTGAAATTTGGGGGGGGTTGCCAGGGTTGTGGTTCGGTAGAGATGACCTTGAAAGATGGTGTTGAAAAAACTTTAATGGAAAAGCTACCGCAACTGAGCGGCGTCAAAGATATGACTGATCATAGCGATAAAACTAACGCTTATTTTTAGCATAAAAAAGGCCGCTTTAAAGCGGCCTTT
>DDED01000039.1 GCA_002336035.1 Cellvibrionales bacterium UBA1963 | reverse complement strand
CCTCTGCCTTAGTCGGACAATCTGTCCCACGCTTTAGTTTGCCCGCTTTAACGACGCAGAGATTATTCACTAATGACGACTTACCCAGACAAGCGTACATCATTAATGTTTGGGCGAGTTGGTGCATTAGTTGTCGAGTTGAACACAGTTACCTTAATGCTTTGTCTGAGCGTGGCATTTTGATTGTTGGTCTTAATTACAAAGACAGGCCCACTGACGCATTGCAATGGTTAGATCGGTTAGGCGATCCTTATCGGTTCAATTTGTCAGACCAGCAAGGCAAACTAGGACTCGATTTAGGCGTTTATGGCGCACCAGAAAATTATATTGTTGATGCAGGTGGTACCATTCGTTATCGGCATGTAGGAATTCTTAATGAAAAGGTTTGGCGTGAAAAAATTGTCCCTTTAGATATAGCATGGTGAGTGTTAAATTGTGATTATTTGTAAGCAGCGAGTGTTAAGCCTAACACTTTTCATAATGATGTTTTTGTCATCATCAGCCCTTGCGGTATCGACTGCCAGTAACTTACTAAGCTTTGATAGCGAGATGCAGCAACAACGTTATTACCGGCTACTTAATGATATCCGATGCCCAAAATGCCAAAATCAAAATTTGGCCGACTCAGACGCACAAATAGCGTTAGATCTTCGTAATCAGTTGTATCATTTGATTAAAGATGGCCATGATGACGACGAGATCTATCAGTTTATGTCCTCGCGCTATGGGAACTTTGTTCTTTATGATCCTCCGTTAAATAAAGTCACTGCCATTCTGTGGTATCTACCGATGTTAATTTTTTTACTTAGCGTAATCATTATTGTGTTTCGTCATGCATTTAACACCACTCATGAGAGCTCATCATGATCGTTATCAGTCTTTTGATTATCAGTTTATTATTGTTTATTTTACTGGCGATTTATAGCGGTGGACTGTCGGTCTTTACTGAACGAGGAAAGGGGCACGGGTTATTGATAGGCACTTCATTATTAATTCCTTTGTTGGCGTTAGTGTTATATTTACCGCAAGGCTTATCGTTAGGTGCTGGTTTTGATATGGCACTTTCAGAGCAGGTTACAAATCTTGAATCGGCGCAGACAGAACTGCAAAGAGTCGAATATTTGCATTCTATTGAAAAAATATTAGTGCCACTATTGGACCAAAGTGCTCCAGCAGATCGTCACTTACAATTGCTTGCTGAGACTTATTCTTCTTTAAATTTGCACTCGTCAGCAGTCAGTGTTTATGAGCGCTTAGAACAGCGTTACCCGTCTGATGCTATGACATTAACATTGCTCGCTCAAGCAATGTATTTAGCGATGAATAGTCAAGCTGACCTGACTCCTGACGATTTTTCTAATGAAAATAAGCGAGTGACGTTGATCTTAGATAGGGCGCTCAATGTTGAGCCCGATTTTGCTTTAGCGTTGAGTTTACGAGGCATGCAGTCCTTTCAAATTAAAGACTACCAACAAGCGGTGTCTTTTTGGAATAGCGCATTAACACGCTATCAACCCTCGAGTGCAGAAGCACTCAGCTTAAAAAAAGGCATTCAATTAGCCCGCTCTAAGTTATCTCAATCGATACAAACAGACGATGCTTTAACGGCCATCATCCGTTTGCGAATTGAATTGGGCCCAAACCTTGACCACTCTGGCATTGATTCATTGACTCCGGTGTTTATATTTGCGCGTGACAAAAAGGGAGGTATGCCACTGGCTGCCAAGAAAATTCGTGTCGATGATCTGCCTATGAACGTCACATTGACAGAAAACGATAGAATGGCCGCTGTAGGTTTGATCGCTCAACGGCAGGTTGTTGTCGCAGCACGGTTGGCTTTAAGTGGACAGGCTATTTTGCAAAAGGGCGATTTACAAAGCCAAGAACTGATAGTGAGCGTTGCCAGTGCGTTTGACGATGCGCCGATTCACACACTTACAATTGATCATTAATTGATCTTTTAGGCTGCGCTAAGGGTGATCTAAAGTAGATTCTACATTAACTAATGATGGCAAGTGAGGAAATAAGTATTTCGTTCTTTCGGTTCCCAGCTACGGGAAAAAAAGTGTGGTTATTTTCCTCTGAAATACAGTTTCATTATTGTTATCAGCGCGTTATCGTTGCATTATAGTGCATATTGAGCACGGCAACGTTGGTCTATTAGTTTTTACCGTAAATCAATCTCAGTCCATGTTGCCAATAATGTCTTACATGACGTTTCTTATTGGCGTTTGTTATTTCCGGCGTTGCTGATCGGATTTATAGCGCCTCTAAATTGCTTGTAAAATAATCATAATTAACCGGCTATATGCGTTACTAATGCTAAGGGAATTTTTTTTTCATGCGTCTAAAAAATATTAAACTCGCAGGTTTTAAATCTTTTGTTGACCCTACTAATGTTCAACTGAATACAAATATGGCGGCAGTGATTGGTCCTAATGGCTGTGGGAAATCAAATATCATCGATGCAGTAAGGTGGGTGTTAGGCGAATCATCGGCTAAAAACTTACGTGGCGAGTCGATGACAGACGTAATATTTAATGGTTCGAATGCACGTAAGCCTGTTGGTCAAGCAACGATTGAATTAATCTTTGACAACAGTGATGGCACATTAGGTGGAGAGTACGGAGCCTTTTCTGAGATATCGGTCAAACGTAAACTCACCCGTGATGGCCAATCGCATTATTATATTAATGGTGCAAAAGGTCGCCGAAGGGATATCACTGATATATTTTTAGGGACTGGCCTTGGGCCTAGAAGCTACGCCATTATTGAGCAGGGTATGATTTCTCGGCTCATTGAATCTAAGCCAGAAGAGTTGCGCGTTTTCGTTGAAGAGGCAGCTGGCATATCAAAGTATAAAGAGCGTCGCAAAGAGACAGAAAAACGCATAAGACATACTCGTGAAAACTTGGAGCGATTAACTGACTTAAGAGAAGAGTTAGATCGTCAGTTGCAACGTCTTAAAAGGCAATCTGCCGCAGCAGAAAAATACAAAGCATTCAAGGCCGATGAAAGAGTTATTACTGCTCAGACACAAACGCTCCAATGGCAGAGATTACAAGACCAATCAAGTGGGCAACGTCAAGCCATTACTGATTCAGAGATTGCTTTAGAAGCATCAATTGCTGAGCAAAGAGCCTTAGGAGCAACAATAGAAGCGTTGCGTGATGAGCATATTTCAAAAAATGATGCTTTTAATTCTGTGCAAGCTCAATTTTACAATATTGGTGCTGACGTAGCCCGAACGGAGCAATCAATTTCACATAATGAGCAGCGTGCTCGTCAACTTTCTGATGACTTGGTGGAAGCCCAAAACACGGCAAGTGAAAACGCCCAGCACCTAGCGGATGACAATGAAAAGTTAAATTTATGGCGAGAGGAATTGACGGCTCTCGACCCTGAGCATGATCAGCTCAAAATATCTGCTACCAAGTCTTCTGATGCGTTGCATTCAGCAGAGACTGCGATGCAAACTTGGCAGCAGGAATGGGACACATTTAATCATAGCGCTGCAGAACCGCAAAAGAATGCCGAAGTTCAGCGGTCTAAAATTGACCAAATCGAAGAGGCATTACGCGGCCTATCCAGCCGACTAGATAGGATGAACAAAGAATTATCGAGCTTAGATACTTTGGCATTTGAAAGTGAAAAGACCTCTATTGAGTTGCAGGTAAATGAAAAGGATAGCCGCCTAATTGAGCTAGAATCTTCAATTCTTAGTGACAATCAAGCCGTTCAAGAAAAAAGGGAAACGCAAAAAAATCTATCTTCTGAGCTCGATTCAGCTCGAAGTATTCTGCAACAACAGCGGGGCAAAAATGCGTCTCTGGAGGCTTTACAACAAGCATCTCAAACTGAAAAAGGCGAAGTCAATGAATGGTTGACTCGGCAACAACTTAATAAAGCGCCAAGACTTCTCGAGACGTTGAAAGTACAAAGTGGTTGGGAGAAAGCCGTTGAAACTGTGCTTGGAGAAACCTTACAATCAGTGACCTTAAAGACAATTGATTCCGTCATTGATGATCTTGAGAACCTCGATCAAAGCAATCTAAGTTTCATAGAGCTGGAACACTCCTTAACTGCCGCGGCCACGCAATTAGGCTTGCCTTTATTGAGTGATAAGCTGCAAAGTAGTGGCGCAAATTCGCTTTTGCATAATGTATTTGCCGCGGAGTCATTGAGTGAGGCGGCTCAATACCGTAAGAAGCTATCCTCAAATGATTCGATTGTGACTAAAGATGGTATTTGGTTAGGTGTTAATTGGCTAAAGGTACTTAAGCAGCAGGACAGTAAATCAGGTGTCATCGAGCGACGTCAGCAATTATTGTTACTGCAGCAGGAGATGGATACAAGTCAGCAAGCCATTGCAGCGCTTGAGCATTCAATGGCTCTTTCTGAGCAACAGTTAATTGACGCTGAAAAAACAAGGAATCAACTGCAGTCAGATAAAAGCCAGGTGGTTAAAGAGTTAGGGCAGTTTCGCGCAGACATCAGCGCCTTGTCATCAAAAATTGAGCAAATCAAGACTCGGCATAGCAGAACTTTGAGTGAAATTAAACTCGCTGAAAACAATCAGCAACAGCAGCGCCTATCGCTCACCGATGCGCGGCAGCAACTTGATGTTGCGATTGAATCCATGCAAAAAGTTGAGTTGCAAAGAGAGGCACTCATACTTTCAAGAGATACAGTAAGAGATATATTAACCGGCGCTAGAGAGTTATCTCGTAATGAAAGCCAAGCGCTGCAAAGCGTGGCCCTTAAAACTGAAGCCTTACGTGCTCAACTCAATTCAGTGTCTGGAGCGGTTCAGCGGCTAACGGCCCAAGTTGATCAACTCGAAGAAAAGAAAGCTGCACTGACTCAGGCCAAGCAAGAAACAATTGCTCCTCTAGCTGAATTAAAGGCCAGCTTAGACCAGCAACTTAAAAGCCGGGTGCTAGTTGAAGAATCTCTTTCCCAAGCTAGGACTGAAGTTGAAAGTTTGGATCAAAGTATGCGCCAGTCTGAGAGCTTAAGGGCGAGTAACGATGAGAAAACCCAAATTATTCGTACCGAACTTGAGCGCTTAAGAATAGACAACCAAGAAATGTCAGTCAGAAGTAAAACAATCGTCGAGCAGCTAGAGGAAAGTGGTTTTAAGTTAGAGACTGTTAAAAGTCAACTGCCAGAAAATGCGGATCTTGTTCAATGGCAGACACAATTAAAAGGACTTCAGGACAGCATTACTCGATTAGGCGCGATTAATCTCGCAGCGATTGAAGAGTTTGACACAGAATCTGAAAGAAAGTTGTACTTAGATTCACAAAACGATGAGCTTGAATCGGCATTAAGCACGCTAGAATCGGCCATTCAAAAAATTGATCGTGAGACCCGCAGCATCTTTAAAGAAACCTTTGACTTGCTCAATGCGAGTTTGCAGGACTTATTTCCGAAAGTGTTTGGCGGTGGAACTGCTTATTTAGAGATGACAGGTGATGACTTGTTGAATACAGGTATCGCTATCATGGCAAGGCCTCCTGGCAAGCGTAACAGCACTATTCATCTCCTTTCAGGTGGTGAGAAAGCGTTAACCGCGATAGCGCTGGTATTTTCTATTTTTCAACTCAATCCGGCGCCTTTTTGTATGCTCGATGAGGTTGACGCACCATTAGATGATGCAAATACTGCTCGTTATGCAAAGCTGATCAAAGAAATGTCTGACCGTGTTCAATTTATCTTTATTACCCACAATAAAATCACCATGGAAATGGCTGACCATTTAATGGGTGTCACTATGTATGAGCCGGGTTGCTCAAGATTAGTCAGTGTTGATATTGATGAGGCTGTCGCTTTGGCAGCGGTTTAACGGATGAAACAATCGATTCAATCAAAGCAAAAAGACTTACAGAGGCTATGAACTTTATGGAATTTTTATCTCAGTTCGGTATGCGAGAATGGTTAATAGCTGGCGGATTAGCCTTGGTGCTTTCAGTCCTTGTCGACGGTTACCGGCGTATGCGATCAGAACGAAAAGATAATATGAAGCTCTCTCTTGGTATGGGCGGTGGATTTGACGATGAGACATCTCAAACGTCAGAGCTCCCTAGCGGAGGTGCCCGAGTTATAAAAAGGACTGATCCAATTATTAGTGAGCAAGGAGCAGATGACTTGTTTTCTTCAATACCTGAACCCTCTGCAGTTGAATATGATGACGTCGAACAAGATTTCGATTCTTCGGTTGCAGCAATAAGTGAAAGAGAGATTATCGTTATTCATGTTAAATCAAATGCACTGGATGGCTTCAATGGAAGTGATTTATTACAGATTTTAATCGCCTGTGATATGCGTTATGGAGACAAAGATATTTTGCATCGTCATGAGCAAGCAGAAGGTAATGGAAGCCTACAATTTAGTCTTGCTAACATGATTGAACCGGGTACGTTCAATATTGATGATATAAATTCTTTTCGGACGCCCGGCGTCACATTTTTCATGACCTTGCCTGGTCCTAAAGATCCTCTCACAGCTTTTGATTGCATGATTGAAACTGCTAATTGTTTAGTGAGCAATCTCGATGCGACCTTACTTGATGAAGATCATACTGCCGCGTCTACAAAAAGTATTAAGGCTTATCGATCGCGTGTGTCTCAATTTTCGTCTATTAAAGAAAGAGAGACCGCTTAACTGTTAAAGACGAGATTTCTTTACACGCTTAATATTTATGCTAGGGTCTTCAACCATGGCTTCGCCTATATCATCTATTGCTCAAATCCTCGCGAACCCATTACTTGGTAATGATGCCTGCAAGCTTACCTTGGAAAGCCAAGAGCGTTATTTATTGTTAATTAAGCTGATTAATGCGCATAATCATCGTTACCATGTCTTAGATAATCCGATCATTCCTGATTCAGATTACGACAAGCTATTTAGACAACTGTTAGATCTTGAGGATAATGTTCCAGAATTACTATCTATCGAGTCACCGAGTCAACGTGTTGGTGGCTCGGCACTTGTTCAATTTTCTTCCGTTACACACAAGCTAGCAATGCTGTCTCTAGATAATGCCTTCAATGATACTGAACTCTTTGCATTTGATAGTCGATTAAACGATCGTCTTACACAATCAAACACAGCGTTAGCTTATTGTTGTGAACCTAAATTAGATGGCCTTGCAGTTAGTATTACTTATATTGATGGTTTTTTAGATACAGCAGCAACTCGTGGGGACGGAAGCCAAGGCGAAAATATTACCGCCAATGTTAAAACAATTAATAGCGTTCCTCTGAAACTGCAGGGAGAGAACTTTCCGCATCGTGTCGAGGTCAGAGGCGAGGTGTATCTGTCTCATAATGGTTTTAAAAAGATGAACGACGTCGCACTTAAGAATGGCGATAAAGCTTTTGTTAATCCACGTAATGCTGCAGCCGGGAGTCTGCGTCAATTGGACCCTAAAATGACAGCTGCAAGGCCTCTTATCTTTTCAGCTTATGGCATTGGATATATCGAACAACAACACCCGAATAATGACCAGAATGTTTATTTAACTGAAACCCATAGCCAAAGTATGCGGCAGTTAGCCGATTGGGGCTTTGTTATTAATGCTGAAATCAAATCAGTACTCAACATTAATGAGGCTATTGCATATTGCCATGATCTAACCCATAGGCGATCTGAGCTCACTTACGACATTGACGGTGTTGTCATTAAAGTTGATAAGTATTCACTTCAGCAGGAATTGGGTTTCGTTTCAAGGGCACCTCGTTGGGCTATTGCGTATAAATTTCCTGCGGAAGAGGCCAGTACAACGATTCATGCAATTGAATGGCAGGTAGGCCGTACCGGCGCGCTGACGCCTGTAGCGAAACTTGCTCCGGTGTTTGTTGGTGGCGTTACAGTGAGCAACGCCACCTTGCACAATGTTGATGAAATTACACGACTTGATGTAAGGGTTGACGATACGGTGATCATTCAAAGAGCCGGTGATGTTATCCCTAAAATCATCAACGTCGTTCATGCATTGCGTCCGCTAACAAGTACCTTACCTGAACTACCGAATGCCTGCCCTGAATGTGGCTCTAAAGTGGCAAGAGTAACCGGTGAGGCCGTTATTCGCTGTACTGCAGGGAATAACTGCTCGGCTCAACTAAAAGAATCGATTAAACATTTCGTCTCTCGAAAGGCTTTGGATGTCGATGGTTTTGGCGATAAAATTATTGATCAGCTAGTCGATCATAAACTCATTTTTTCTGCTGCCGATCTGTATGTTTTATCAAAACAGCAACTGGCTGGGCTTGACCGCCTTGCTGAGAAGTCAGCAGAAAATTTATTATCAGCATTAGAGGCGAGTAAAAAAACAACGCTAGCGAGGTTCATTTATAGCTTAGGCACCCGTGAAGTAGGGCAGGCAACGGCTAAAAGTTTAGCTCAAAATTTTAGATCTTTAAACGCGTTGCTCGACACAGTCGTTAAAATATCGTTAGATGATAAGCCATCCGCTATTGAAGTCTTAACTAACATCAATGACATTGGCCCTATCGTTGCTGAGAATATTTATAGTTTTTATAATAATCCGCAGAATAGGGAGTTAATCAACCGATTGCAAACAGCCGGCATAAGTTGGGAAAACCACAGTGCTGATGAGCAAAAGACACAAACACTTAGCGGTCAAACATGGGTGTTAACCGGTACACTTAGCACTATGAATCGTGATCAAGTTAAAGAGATACTTGAATCATTAGGCGCAAAAGTCGCTGGTAGTGTATCCAAAAATACAGATTGTTTAATCGCTGGTGCAGCGGCAGGCGCTAAAAGAGCTAAAGCTGAATCTCTGGGTATTAAAATCGTCGATGAAACAGCATTTATAGAACGCTTTATTGAATAGATGATTTGTTTGTGTTGCCCAACGTTGCAAGCTTATTCCTACTCTCTTCAGCTGTTTCATTTTGATTAATTATGCCTCTCTATTAACTAGGCGCTTTCTATATATACACGAGCTTGGCTTCTTATACATACACGAGCTTGGCTTCATCGTCGTCATCATCAATTTGTGTTTGGGGTTTAATGTATCTAGTGTGACTATCTAAACAAAAAAAATCGTATGACTCCTAAAGAATGGATACCAATTTTGCTATGAATCTATTCTAAATCATAATGAGACACTATCGCTGTACATGCTCCCAGCTATAAAAGAGTCTGCAATAACCTCTCGTAATTCTGCGTTATTCATTAATGGTAGAAGCAAATTACTGCTAAAGGATCTTGAATCACAGATTTTCTTTATTGACGGTATTAGACCCTCGAAATTTTCTCCAATCTCGAGCTCTCGTCCATTAGCAAAAAAAGCTAACGGTGTGCTGTTATCTTTAGATTCAATGTAGTGAAATCTAGCAGAAGCTGAGCGAATGACAGGTACATCGTTAGCCATAAGTTGACTGCAAATTGAATGAATCTCGTCTTCAGACGCAAGGCTCACTTCGCTTTCAATTACTGACTGTTTTGGTAATGTTGCCCAGCAACCTAACCATTCTGCTAAGCGTCCTTCATCTTTAAATAAGTCAGTCATTTGTGATTTAAAAATATCAAGTGTTGCTGGATTAATAGCGCCTGTAGATCCATTTTTTTGCACAGACAACGGCGCTCTCAGTAAATCATCTTCAGTTAATTGAGTTTGTAAAAAAGTTGCAAAATCGTCAATTAGTTCACTCATCGCTGGGGATCTAAATCCCACCGAATACGTCATGCAGTCATTATCGAGTGAGGTGCCACAGTGACTCAGGTAAGGGGGTACATACAAAATATCGCCTGGTCCTAAGACATAACTCGTTTTGCATTGAAAGTTATCTAAAAGTAACAATCCATCGTTATTATTAACCGGCGTCTGATCGTCACAAGCTTCGCCTAGCTTCCATTCACGTCGACCTTGGCCCTGTACTAAAAATACATCGTATCGGTCAAAATGAGGGCCTACGCCACCACCTTGAGTAGCAAAACTTACCATTACATCATCTACTTGCCAACTTGGAATAAATGCAAAGTAATCAAGTAAAGTCGCTACTGATGCCACGTGGTTATCAACGCCTTGTACGAGTAAACTCCAATTTGAATTCCCGAGAGAAGAAAAGCGTGATTCGTCAAAAGGCCCTTGCTCCAACTGCCAATCGCTAGCCCCTTTATGTGTGACTATTCTAGATTCAATTTCTTCTTCAAGTGACAAACCAGCAAGCTCATCAGGGCTCAGTGGGTTATCCCAATCAGGGAGTGCCTGTCGAATTAATAGCGGTTTTTTTTGCCAATAATCGCTAATAAATGATGTGAGATCAAACTGTTCTAATTGCCGTATCTGTTGTTTCATAATAAAGGAATTCGTAATTAATGAGTGACCTATATTCTATGGTGAAAGTTGTTGGTTAAACAATGGAATTAATACGGGGAAGGGGGGGTTACAAGGCTGTGCAGCACAGTATCAACTTCAAAAAAAACCGTGAATTCAGTGAATAACCACTGCGATATAGCTGGCCTGCCAATTGGCTGTGATACTGAATCTGCCTCGCCAAACGTATCGAGAACTTGTTGTTTAGACATGCCAGCGTGCGGCATGTTAACTATAAATAGTTCATTGTCATGTTCAGTTAAAGGAAGATTAATAACTTCAGCCTGTAGCTGTGCTTGCGTGAAAAAAAGACACGACACATGCAGCAGACGTCGAATAAATTGAAGGTGAGTTAGGTGCATTAACGAGCCTTTAATTATTAATCGACCATTTCTTTTTTTAGGCGTTGCTGTTTAGCTTGCACCTGCATTATATGTCTTGATATTAATTTTTCGTCTACATCACTTAGCTTTTTAAACTGACAAGATATTCGAAAACTTGCGTCACTTTGCTGTTGGCAGGCGATCACGTGAATATACGCAGCAACACCGGTTAATTTTTCGTTAAACCAAATTTTAATGGCATAGTGCTGGCCTTTATCGAGGGCGTGACTTAATACGAAACCAATGCCACCCTCACTGAGATCAACAGATATATTCTCTGCTTGCTCCGATAGAATTTGTCTTGCTATAACCGCTGCAACGGTTTCAATTTTTTTATTTACCGCTAAAAAGTAGGCCGAAATATCAGGTGACTTGTCGTGAATACTTCTCAACAGTTGAGCATTGTCATTATCGATCGATTGGATATTGCGCATAAGTGAAAAGCTATCAGATAAGGGAAAGCAGTCCTCAGCGGGTTGTGCTTTGAGTATCTCTTCAGAAATGGGGACGATATCGAGTATTGCTGTGTCATCAACTCTAAATAACTGACGGCGATCACTGACAGATTCCACAATATAGGTCCTCATGATTTAAAAATTAAGGCCTTAAATCGACCTGAATAAACGTAAGCTAATCCCTTTATAGTTTAGTATACTTAGGCTATTTAACCATCGAGAGTGCGCTGTATTCTTCAATTTAGTGATGAGCAAGTCACATATTGGATGTGAATCGCTCTTAAAACCGTCAATAGTGACCGATAATAGTACAGAATAAGCGTTTAACGACAATATGTGCTAAAAATAATTTTATGACGATACCGAAAATACAGTTCAATAAAACAATGTCACTCCCATTCACCGTTCTGATCGCTTTTCGCTATGTTACTTTACATAATCGAAGCCCTGGTTCATCATTTCTCACTTGGGTATCTCTATTAGGCTTAATGCTCAGTGTTGCCACTTTGATTGTCGTTATCAGCGTGATGAATGGCTTTGAACGTGAGCTTCAAAATAGGCTGCTGTCGCTGATACCCGACGCAAAAGTGCACATCAATCCTGCGCTTGATGGTTCAATCGATCAACGTTCTACCGTTAACTGGCAGACGCTTCGGCAAGAGCTTTTAATGCATTCAAATATTACTGCTGCGGCTCCATTTATAGCAGAAACGGCGATGGTCAATGTCGATGGTCGCTTTCAAGTCGTTGAGTTACTAGGCCTCGACTATGCGCTTGAGAAAACGGTCACCGGCATTAATGATTTTATTATTGCTGGTAATGTGGCGACCCTCGAAGACACAAAGTATGGGATACTCATTGGTCGATTATTGGCACGTAAAATGGGCCTGTCGGTCGGTGATAAAGTACAGATTTCGTTACCTAAAATTGCAATCTCGCCGGCTGGTATTGTGATGAGAGAGAAAAGATTCACTGTCGCTGCTATTTTTGAGGTCGGCGCTGAACTTGATCAAAACTTGGTGATCATTAATTTATTAACAAGTCAAAAATTATCAGTCAAAGGCGCGTCGGTTGATGGCTTGAGGCTATCTGTTGCCAATAAATACAATATTCAGCAGGATCTCGATAACACCTTACACCAACTGGCCAGTCAAAACTTCGCTTATTCTCACTTATCAGCCATAGACTGGCGCCAGGAACAAAGTAGTTTATTTACTGCGATAGCGATGGAAAAAATTATCATTTTTGTTTTATTGCTGGCGGTCGTTGCTGTGGCAGCCTTTAATATTATTTCTATTGTACTAATGAGTGTCATGGACAAATACAGTGATATAGCGGTCTTAAAAACAATGGGGGCTACTTCGCATGAAATTCGCAATATATTTATTCTGCAAGGGCTTTTCATTGCCTCGATAGGCACATTATTAGGCACCGTGTTAGGCTTGGTGATCGCGCCGAACGTTGGATCTATTGTCGCGACGCTTGAGCACATGTTTAATTGGCAGCTGTTTGATCCGAGCGTTTTTTATATTGCTCATTTGCCGTCTGAGACCGCATGGCAAGACGTCGCTATAACCGTTTTTTCCGCAATGGTAATCAGTTTTTTTGCTTCGATTTATCCTGCCCATAAGGCGGCCTCGGTGCCACCAGCGGCAGCACTGTCGTATGAATTTTAACCCCACTATAGGTTTTTAACATGATCAATAAAATGACTGTGGATACGCACTTAAACGATGTCGTAACGGCACCTTCTGTGGTTTTAGAATGCAATAATCTCTGCAAGCATTACAGTCAAGGAAAGACAACGATTTCTGTTTTAGAAAAAATATTTTTTAACGTTAAAAAGTCTGAAAAGGTCGCTATTATTGGTGCTTCAGGCTCTGGTAAAAGTACCTTATTAAATTTGTTGGCTGGGTTAGATTCACCTTCAAGTGGCACCGTTACATTAGCAGAAAATAACTTATCGACATTAAAAGACAGCAAATTAAGTCAGCTTAGAAATAAACATTTAGGTTTTGTCTATCAATTTCATCATTTATTGTCAGAATTTAGTGCGCTTGAAAATGTAATGTTACCTTTATTGATTGGTCGATCAACACATAGCGATGCAAGCCTTGTTGCCAAAAAAATTCTTTCTTCAGTGGGACTCAGTCAACGTCTAGACCATCGCCCAGCAGAACTATCCGGTGGTGAACGCCAGCGCGTAGCAATAGCGCGCGCCTTAGCAAATCAGCCCAGCTGTATATTAATGGATGAGCCGACGGGTAACCTTGATAAACAAGCGTCTGCAGATATTCAGGCATTAATACAATCAGTTAAAACAGAACATAAAACTAGCTTCATTATCGTGACACATGATGAAAATGTTGCCCGTGACATGGACAAAGTCTATCGGCTCGATTCAGCAAAGCTGGTTGCTTTATGAGTTTGACATTCCTATCTAACGGTTCGTTTAACCAATATTGGTTAGCGTGGCGTTTTTTCTCAGGATCGACTAATAGTTCATTGGTTAAGTTTATATCAAGAATTTCAATTGCTGGCTTGAGTCTGGCTATCGCATTATTGGTGCTGGTGTTGTCTGTCATGAATGGCTTTGAAAAAGAATTTCGTGATCGTATTCTTCAGCTAGCCCCGCATGCCACTCTGTGGTTCGACGCGCCAACCGAGCCATCGCACTTACTCTTAAAGCGCTTAAATAATGACCCTGCAATAAAGGTCGCTCAGTACTTTGTTGAATTTAAAGGATTAGCAATTGCGAACAATACAATGCAACCCTTGTTAGTAAAAGGATTAAGTGATGATACGGCTGATCGAATATTCAAAAAATTTCTAGAATTTGATACTGAATCCATATCTGCATCGAAAACTCCACATCGTGATAGTGTTCAAGAGCAACAAAAAGGCATACTAATCGGTTCGTCATTAGCGAAAAAATTATCATTATCGGTTGGCGACTCTATCCGATTGATGCTTCTTAGTAACTCCTCAGGCCCGCAGTTACAATTGTTAGATGGAGTCAAGAGTCAATCTTTTCGCGTGATGAATATCTTCAAAACTAACACCGAGATAGATCATCACTTAGGTGTGATGAATATTCACGATGCAGCGACTCTTTTAAATTATCCAGGATTAATTCAAGGCATTGACCTTCAGCTCCATGATTTGTTCAATGCTCGAGCCATCGCCTATCAGACGGCAGTGAACTTTGAACTGCCCGTCAGAGTTTCTGACTGGACACACTCGTTTGGCAATTTATATGCTGCCATAAAACTGTCCCGCGAATTAGTAGTTTTATTAATAGCGAGCATTATCGCAGTGGCTTGCTTTAATGTTTTTGTGACCTTAGGTATGGTTGTTAAGCAAAAATCCAAAGCGATAGCTATACTCCGTACAATAGGGATGAAGCGTCATCAAATTGCCGGTATTTTTGTTCTACAAGGATTAATGATCACGGCTTTCGCGTGTTTATTAGGAAGTGTGTCTGGCGTTTTGCTAGCATTTAATATTCCAGCTATTGTTCCTTATATAGAATCATTACTTCAACTTGAATTACTCAATACTGACATCTACCCCATTAATTACCTTCCAGTCGACATAAAAGCTACCGATGTACTTTTTGTATGCCTGATGGCTTCTGCCATGAGTTTAATGGCAACTATTTTTCCTGCATTAAGAGCGAGTCGAATAATGCCTGCCAAAGCGCTAAGATACTTTTAGGACCGAGAGCCATCGGCAGCTCATTAATTTAACATTTGTGCACTAACTATTTAACCGCCCCAGTGACTAACAACAATGGTTTATTGGGTCTGTATTATATCGGGGGTAAGTGCGTTACTGTTTATCAATGAGCAGCACTTAACTGTTTGGGTGGGTGTTTTTATATTCACACTACTGATGTTTCTATGCATAAGCGCACTAATTCTTAAACCAGCTAAAAAAAAAATTACTGACGCAACTTTTACAAATTAACCACTTGGTTTGTGGTGCTTGTGTCTTAGTTCTTGCTTTAGTGTTCTCTTATTC
Source organism: Cellvibrionales bacterium UBA1963 (assembly GCA_002336035.1). Lineage (GTDB taxonomy): Bacteria > Pseudomonadota > Gammaproteobacteria > Pseudomonadales > UBA7434 > UBA7434. The sequence continues at coordinate 1,341 of DDED01000039.1, read as the reverse complement.
TTACGCCACTAAGCAATTATCTTTCAGACTTCATAATGGGCTCGATGGTCAAAAAGTCTGGGTGACGGGCGAAATAACGCGCCTCTCAAAGCAGCATTTATCCAATCCAACATTTTTTACCTCTGAGTTGACTCGATTCACCCTTAAAGTGATCGATTTTGACTCAGCCCTGCCTCTGAATGCACTTGCTCCAAAATTGATTAAAGTCACTGCTTATTACGATGTGCCCGCTGAAGTCAATCAGATTTGGCGGTTTGAGTTAACGTTAAAAGCGCCTCAGGAAGTTGCAAATATTGGAGCATTTGATTATCAACAATTCGCTCTTAGCCAAAAAAATGATGCATTAGCGAGCTTATCTGTAAATGCCCATGCTCAATTAATTACGCATAAGAGAGGCGTGACACTGGCGCATTTACGCGCCAATACCATCGAGCGAATTGATTCAATGATTAAAGATCTTAGTCATGCCAGCCTTATTAAAGCTCTCATAGTTGGCGATAGGAATGAGATTTCAGCTGCTAATAAGTCGCTTTTACAAAGGTTAGGAGTGAGTCATTTACTGGCGATTTCAGGCATGCATATTGGCATAGCGGTGCTGTTATCAAGTTGTATTTTTCGATGCCTCCTCTGGATAAGACCTAGCATTATGGAGGTATTGCCTAGAGTCACTGTCTTAGTGGTAACCGCATTACCATTAACCATTTTTTATGGCCTCATCTCTGGTTTCTCAATAACAACGCAACGCGCGCTTCTTATGTTTATTTTTATTAACAGTATTTTCTTTTTAAGAAGGCGAGTATCACCATTAAATGTGCTTTTTTTATTGGCCGGCACTTTACTACTAGTCAATCCTTTGCTTATTTTATCAATCGCATTTTGTTTGTCTTTTTTTGCGACATTCGTATTAATTTATTACTACAATGGCATTCAATTGAGTTCAAAAGACACCATCGATGCTTTGAACTTTCGACAAACTATAAGCCGCTATATACTGTTATTCTTTAAAGGCTTGATACTTGTGCAGTGTTTACTGTTTGTGTCCATGCCCATCGTACTGTCGCTATTTTCTGGTCAAATACATTTACTCTCACCGTTTGCCAACCTAGTTGCCGTTCCTATTGTCACTTTATTTACGGTGCCTATCGGCTTAACAGCTCTTTTATTGAGTTACATTAATATTGATGCAAGCCGTGACTTATTCATAATAATGAACAACAGTCTTAATTTTCTGATGCACTTTTTTAATGCACTCGATATCTGGTCGTCTACGCATCACTTCGCGTATTTTCAATGGTCAAAACATCTAACAAACTTAAGCTTTCCTCAATTTATCCTATGCCT
>DDED01000068.1:470-2551 GCA_002336035.1 Cellvibrionales bacterium UBA1963 | reverse complement strand
TCAACCACTAAATTATTATAACCAAAACTGCTGCCTCGCTCGCAAAGCATCAATTGATCGTTGCCTGCCTCTTGGCATTTAATCAAAATATGTTGCATTTCTAACGGCGCCAAAAACTGAGCCTTTTTGATATTGATGACCGCACCTGTTTTAGCCATAGCGACGACTAAGTCAGTTTGCCTTGATAAGAATGCAGGCAACTGAATTACATCGGCAACAGTAGCAACGTCAAGCGCTTGTGACGGCTCATGCAAATCAGTAATGATCGGCACGTTAAATTGTTTTTTTACCGCAGCTAAAATCTTCAACCCTTGATCCAGACCGGGACCTCGAAATGAATGCATTGAAGAGCGATTAGCTTTATCAAATGAACCTTTAAAAATATAAGGAATATTTAGTGCAGCACAAACCTCGACGTAGTGACCCGCAATGTCGATCGCCATCGCTTCGGACTCCAGCACATTCATACCACCGAAAAGGGTAAACGGCAGTTCATTGCTAATCGAAAGATCTGCCACTCGAATAATCTTTGAAGCGGTTTCTGACATAATTAACTCTAATTTTAATCGTCATTAAATATTAATTTTGAATGACGGAACTAGCTATTTTTGTTGCGAAAAGCAAATGCAGCTTGAATGAAGCCACTAAAAAGTGGATGACCATCTCGAGGTGTCGATGTGAACTCCGGATGAAATTGACATGCAACAAACCATGGATGGTCGGCTACTTCAACCACTTCAACTAGCTCTTTGTCTTGCGACCACCCAGCTATTCGTAAACCTGCACTTTGAAGTTGTTCAACGTAAGTTGCATTCACTTCATAGCGATGTCTATGTCGCTCTGCGATATTCATTGCACCGTATGTCGTTTGCGCTAACGTACCTTCAACCAATTCACAAGCCTGTGCACCTAGTCGCATACTGCCGCCAAGATCTTGATCAACATTTCGAGATTTCTGACTGCCATCTTCATCAAGCCATTCTTTGATTAAAGCAATGACGGGGTGAGGCGTATCGATGTGGAACTCAGAACTGTGGGCATCAACCAGCCCAGCAACATTCCGGGCATATTCTATAACCGCCACTTGCATACCTAGGCAGATGCCTAAGTATGGCACCTTATTTTCACGAGCATATTGAACAGCGCGAATCTTTCCTTCGACCCCACGCTCACCAAATCCACCCGGAACTAAAATAGCATCGGCCTTTTCTAACTGTGCGAGGCCATCACGCTCTATATCTTCAGAATCTATGTACTGAACAATAACTTTCGTTCGCTCGCCAATACCTGCATGCTTCAACGCTTCATTGAGTGACTTATACGCATCAATCAGATCTGTATACTTCCCCACCATGGCCACTTTAACTTCGCCGTGAGGATTTAACTCGCCGTCAATCACAGCTTCCCATTCAGACAAGTCAGCAACGTTGCAAGACAAACCTAACCGTTGAACCACGTATTCATCAAGGCCCTTTTTATTAAGCATAATGGGGGCACGATAAATTGTGTCAGCATCGGGCAAAGAGATCACTGCTCGCTCTTCGACATTTGTAAATAAAGCTATTTTCTTCCTAGCACTGGCCGATATTTCGACCTCAGATCGACAGATTAAAACCTCTGGCTGTAAACCGATTGAACGCAGCTCCTTCACCGAATGCTGAGTCGGCTTCGTTTTTGTTTCTCCCGCCGTGGCAATATATGGCACTAATGTTAAATGGATCAGCAACGCTCGCTGTATACCTAATTCAACCTTTAACTGCCTCGCGGCTTCTAAAAATGGCAACGACTCGATGTCACCAACCGTGCCACCGATTTCAACCAATACCACGTCATAGCCATCACCCCTGGCCATGACCCGTTTTTTAATCTCATCAGTAATATGGGGGATCACTTGTACCGTGCCACCAAGGTAGTCACCGCGACGCTCTTTTCGAAGCACCGTTTCATAGATACTGCCCGAAGTGAAGTTATTACTTTTTTGCATTTTGGTGCGCAAAAACCGCTCGTAGTGACCCAGGTCAAGATCGGTCTCAGCACCGTCGTCGGTAACAAACACCTCTCCGTGCTGAAAAGGACTCATT
>DDED01000068.1:0-145 GCA_002336035.1 Cellvibrionales bacterium UBA1963 | reverse complement strand
ACTCATTGTGCCAGGGTCAACATTGATGTACGGATCGAGTTTCATCATGGTGACATTTAAATTTCTGGACTCAAGGATGGCGGCCAACGATGCCGCAGCAATGCCTTTACCCAACGACGAAACCACACCGCCTGTGACGAAAATA
>DDED01000089.1:11186-23845 GCA_002336035.1 Cellvibrionales bacterium UBA1963 | reverse complement strand
AAACAAACAATAGCCAGATCAACTGACGCAATAAGTGCAGAAGCACATGGTTTAATGCTTTTTACTAAGGCCAACACGGTCGTGACAGCGACGATACACAATATGTCAAAGCACGCTATTATTATGGATGGTGTTCATGGTCAGCAGACGTTACCCTCATATTGGCAGAGCCTTGGTATTCAGATGGCAAAGCTTCATCACCTTGAACAACCATTGCTACCTGATCTTGTAAAAAGACAAATATACGGCGACTTAGGCACGCTATGAGTGATACAGATTGAATCGATCTGCGAACGCCTCACGGAACGAATTACCATTTAACCGCTGTCACTCCCCCATGCCGACCTTTGGTCAGGTAATTGATGTGTCAATTCGGTAGACGCCAACACCCTTATAGATCCTGCGGTATACTGTGGGTAGGCGAAAAGCTGATTTGGCCCAAAAGAGCACCACTTAATAACCTGTATTTGACTCAATCATTTTAACGTATTTGGTGTTAGTTCTTTAGAACAAGTACAATTGACTATCAGACGGTATGCCTGACCATGACACGACTAAAAATTATCGATACATCGAAATGACAAAAAACCAAAAATTCAGCACCATCAAATATCCAGAAATCGACCAAGCCACGGCTTTTGTTGATAGCGCTGCGATCGTTAATAACATAAAAATAGCCCAATCAATTGCACCTGCAGCAAAAATCATGGCTGTTGTAAAAGCAAATGGTTATGGGCATGGTATGGTCAATGTAGCAAAAATTTTAGCTCCTTATATTCACGGTTATGCTGTCGCACGTTATGAGGAAGCTCAGACGCTTAGAGATCAAAGCATTACCAAAGAAATATTAATCATGAGCCCAACCAGTAATCTTGAACAATTACACTCGTACCCCTCAAATAATTACATAGCTGCTGTGCACACATTAGAAATGCTTGAATTTGCACAAAAAATTACTGATCTTAACTATTGGGTAAAAATCGACACTGGCATGCATCGACTCGGTATTAGTCGTGATAACACTCACCTTTTATTCGATGATTCAACACTGAATACTCGACCAAAAGCAATCATGACTCATTTCTCTGAAGCGCAAAAAGAACACTCTATCGCGACAAATAAACAAATGCAGCACTTTATCAATGTATTCGAAAAAAATGATATAGACGCTTTTTCAGTCTCTAACTCTGCTGCAATTATGATCAATGAAAACAGTGATGGTTATCCGCAATGGCAGTTACAAAAAACAACGCAATTAGCTGGTCGCCAAGAATTCATTCGACCTGGAATAATGATTTATGGCATAGATCCTCTGGACAAGGCCAATCAGACTAGCTTAGAACTGCAGCCAGCAATGACATTTACAGCACCCATTATTTCAATTAAGCCAATTAATGCAGGCGAATCAGTTGGCTACAATAGCAAGTGGATTGCTAGCAAAAAAAGTATTATTGCAACAATAGCTGTTGGTTATGCTGACGGTTACCCTCGCCATGCTAAAAATGGCACACCCGTTCTAGTCAATGGCAAACTGGCGACTTTGGTTGGCGCAGTATCGATGGACTCCCTAAGCGTTGATATAACCGACCACCATGAACACATTAAGATTGGCGATACTGCCATTCTTTGGGGAAAAGAATTACCAATTAATATTATTGCGAGACATGCCAATACAATAGCCTATGATTTAATGACTGCTATCGCAGAGCGAGTAGCAAGAGAAATCATTTAAATTAACAAAACCCAGTTTTTAGCAAGGTAATCACATTGTCACTAATAAGAATTGAAGACGCCTCGATTGAGTTTGGCGATAACCCCCTGCTGATAAAAGCCAATTTCTCAATAGAAGAAGAAGAAAGAGTCTGTTTAGTTGGTCGAAATGGCGCCGGAAAAACCACCCTAATGAATATTATCGCAGGTAATATTGAAGCGGATACAGGGACTGTACATCGACAACAACATTTGCGTATAAGCCAGCTTCAACAAACCTTACCTGACGCGATAGATGCCACCGTTTACGACGTCGTTAAACTCGGTTTAAGCCATCAACTAAAGCTTATTGAGCAATATGAAGCACTCGCAACTCAACATGATATAGACAAGCATGAACTCCAGATCATGGAAAATTTACAGGCAGAAATAGATGCCGGAAGTGGTTGGCAAGTTGACCAACAAACTGAAACAATAATTAGCCAATTAGGTCTGCCCGCCGAAAAGAAGCTTTCTCAATTGTCAGGTGGATGGCGAAGACGAGTCGCACTTGGACAAGCCTTAGTTTCAAAACCTAACTTACTGTTGCTTGACGAACCGACAAATCACTTAGATATAACAACCATACAATGGCTAGAAAATGCGCTTAAAAGCTATCGAGGAAGCGTCATATTTATTACTCATGATAGAGAGTTCCTTCAGCAAGTTGCTACCCGTATTGTTGAAGTCGACCGCGGCAAGCTAAGTAGCTGGCCAGGTAATTATCAAAACTTTCTTAAGTTAAAAGAACAAACACTTAAGGACGAAAACACACACAATGCACTATTTGACAAACGATTAGCGCAAGAAGAAAAATGGGTTAGGCAAGGAGTTAAAGCAAGAAGAACAAGAAACGAGGGCCGCGTTCGAGCATTGGAAGCTATGCGAAAAGAACGTAGCCAAAGAATCAATCAACAAGGCAAGGCAAAATTACAGATAGAAGATGCCGAGCAATCTGGTCGAAAAGTCATTGAAGCCCGAGCGATAAGTCACAGCTATGACCATCAACAATTGATACATAAATTTAAACTGAAGATTATGCGGGGCGATCGTATAGGTTTAATTGGCAATAACGGCGTAGGTAAAAGCACATTATTAAAGATTCTTTTAGGTCAAATAACACCGGATGAGGGCACAGTCAAAATTGGCACCAACCTTTCACTGGCTTACTTTGACCAAGTTGCACGAGAATTAGATGAAGATAAAAGTATTTCTGAAAATGTGGGCCTAGGTAGAGATTTTATTTCTATTAACGGAAAAGAAAGACACATTATTTCATATTTACAAAACTTTTTATTTTCACCCAAAAGAGCGATGACACCAGTCAAAGCCCTTTCTGGCGGTGAGCGAAACAGAGTCTCATTGGCGAAACTATTCACCGTGCCGTGTAATTTATTGGTGTTAGATGAACCCACAAATGATCTTGATATTGAAATGCTAGAAGTACTCGAAGAAAGATTGGTTAATTATAATGGAAGTCTCATCGTAGTTAGTCATGATCGTGCTTTTTTAGACAACGTAGTGACAAGCATTCTAGTTTTTGAGGCTGATGGTAATATCGCAGAGTACGTTGGAGGCTATAGTGATTGGCAAAAACGGAATCGAGATCTAGAAGTCGTAGATGCGGAAAAAATCCAGCCTAACACCATAACCACTCAGGTAGCAGATAAAAAAAACCCCTCTATAAATAGGCAAAAATTAAGTTATAACTTGCAACGTGAACTTGATGAAATGCCTGATCTTATCCACGAATTAGAAACCAAAATAAGCGAGCTAGAAAACGTTATATCGAGCCAAAGTTTTTATCAACAAAGCTATGAAGATAATCAAGAAACCCTTAACCAGCTCAGTAGCAACCAAAATCAATTGGATCGCGCCATGGAAAGATGGATTGAAATTGAGAAACAGGCCTAACTTTATAAAGCTTAAGTTTGACCTTGTGGTTTATTACGGCTAATAGTTATATGTTTAGTGCCACCAGTATGATTAATACCGCTGGTACCAACCGGTATTTCTTGGATTTTTTTCCCTGTAGCAAGAAACTTTTCAACTTGAGCGTCAATACCTTCGCTACTACCCTCATCAACGGAAGGTTGTTTTTTTGCAACGATCTTAGGTTTAGGCGCCGGCTTTGGCTTAGAAAAAGTAACACTCACACCCGTTAGCTTTGGTTTTTTAGAAGCAACACCTGCTTTTGCAACGGTTTTCTTTAGTGAAGCTTTCGATGTCGCTGTTTTTTTGGATGATGCTTTTTTGGTGACGGCTTTTTTCTCGGCCACTTTTGTAGTCGATACTTTTTTAGCTACCGCTTTTTTTACTTCAGGCTTAGTCGCAGCCTTTTTTTCATTGAGCGGTTTTTTGGGCGCTGACTTTTTAAGGGCAGGTTTTTTTAGGGCAGTTTTTTTCGCTGCGGGTTTTTTCACTGCGGTTTTTTTCGCTACGGGTTTCTTCGCTACGACTTTTTTAAGCACGGCTTTCTTGACAGGAGCTATTTTTTTTTCAGCAGGTTTTTTCTTACCGACAGCTGAAGTGCTTGCTTTTTTAACAACAGACTTTTTTACTGCAACACTTTTGGCAGTCGATTTCTTAGCCTTAGCCTTCTTAGCTACCACCTTAGCCATAATGCTTCTCCCCTGAAAAATAAGCCGCGCATTATAGGTGAAAAGACCACTAGAAACTAGCTCACTCGGCAAAGAGAGCCCTTAAAACTTGACTTTTGGTACAAAAAATCATCAAAAAACTGAGTATTTTACTAAAAAAGTTCAATCTGGTGCTTTTTTGCGGGCGGGTAATGTGTCGAAACGAGGTAAAACTAACGGAGGTACGTACCAATTTGGACGTGATGACCAAAATATACTCTGTTTAGGTCGCTCAGCTAAATCATTGACCCCGCCTGCTGGAACCAAATAATTTCTTCCATCCGCTGTCTGCCAGGGCATACTACTGCCACAGTCCTGACAAAAACAACTGCTGAAATGCTTTGCTTCAGGTAGCTTATAAATTTTGATTTTTTCTTCGCCTCTTAGCCATTGAAACTGCACAGAAGGAATAAATATATTGGCAGTATGGGCTGCGCCAGAAACCGTTTGACAACGATTACAATGGCAATATTGAAAAATTGTTAATGGCAATGCGAATCGATAAGCCACCGCCAGGCAAAGACACGCACCCTCTAAAAAACCGTCTGGTGTCTGTGTGTTGTCAGTCATATTACGCGCCTAAATTTTAGCAAAGTTGAAACTCTGGCCAACTAACTGTTCGGATAAATGCCACAGTTTTTCTGCATTATCTTGACTCATGATGTAAGAAGCATAACCTGATGTGTGGTCATCGGAGGCTATCCCCACTTGGCAGTCTTCCAAATATAGGCCGCCTCTGCCATCAAGTTCTGGCGAAGTAACCGCCCAAACCTGTGTGGCGGCACCGGCATCAATTGACTTCATCATAATACCGCTATCCTTCATGCTCGACCCCATGCTCGCAAAGTCATCCTGCGTTAAATGGCGCGAAAGTTCTGTAGTGATTGCACCTGGATGGACCGCATTAGCACGACCAAACGGCATTCTTTTATTCAGCGCTAGTGCATAAAGTGCATTGGCAGTCTTTGCACGACCATAACTGAGCCATTTATCATAGGGTTGCTGATTAAAATTAGGATCAACCAAATCAACATCACCTAAGCGATGCCCACCTGAGGTAAGAACGGCAACCCTACAATCGTCTGATGTTAGTAAACCTATAATATTATTAATAAATGCGAAGTGCCCGAGATGATTTACACCAAATTGCCATTCGTAACCTTGATTCGTTCTTTGTTCATTACAGGCCATAACGCCAGCATTTGCAATAATATGATCAATGTTAGTAAAACGATGATTAATATCAATCGCTGCTTGTTTGCAGCTGGCAATGTCTTCGAGTCGTAACTCACAAAAGTGCACAATAGCATCGGATTTTTTGACTAAAACAGCATCCCTAGCAATTAAAAACTTTTCCTCAGAGCGCGCTGTTAAAATCAAATCAGCACCTGCCTCTGCTAAGGCTATGGCTGAAGCCAAGCCTAATCCAGTGCTTGCGCCTGTAATTAAAATGGTTTGTCCTTTTAAACAAATACCGGTTAAAACATCTTTTGTCGTTGTGGCGGCATGAAAATCTGACATAAGTAATATTCCTTTTTTTTAAGAGCTTAGGCAAGGATTTACAAACAATAATCTTGTCTTGTACGCGTCTCTGGATGTAAAAAGCTCAATCGGCATGACTGTAACTGCATGTCGATACCAACATTTTCATAGATAAGGTTTTGCTTTGTATCACCATATAATCGATCACCGATAACAGAAAATCCCAAGCCTGCAAGGTGACGACGTATTTGGTGTTTTCGACCCGTTTGTATAGACACTTCGAGCTTCGTAAATGGCAAAGACAATCGGGACAAAGCGACGCTATTAGGCCAATGATGGGGTGACGTTTCATTAAGGTCTAGCTCACTCACCCAATCGTCAACAGATCGCTCTATGATGGTAACTGCGTGCTTCCCATCAAGGGGTTCGTCAATAACGTAAGGACATGCTAACTCACATTCGCCCATAACAACAACCCGATACCTTTTTGTTGTGACTCTTTCTTGAAATTGCCTTGCGAGGTTAGCCGCCATTTTCTTATTGTGTGCCACGACGGTTAGGCCTGAAGTCATGCGATCAAGACGATGAACTAAAAATGCACGACGCTGCGAGAGCCATTCAGATTCGATCCAGCGATTTAATGTCGTATGATCCGACCAACGACTGCCCTGACAGAGCATACCAGCAGGCTTATCCCAAACACTGAAGCCGCCTTGATCTTCAACCAGTTTAGGCGGTTGAGCTGTCTGTGCCAAGACTGCTGAGTCGTAATTCATTAACAATAAATCGCCACAGCTCAACAAAGCGCTAGCCCTTCGCAACCTGACCGCTTTGTGATGCTTATTCGCCGTAGAAGCCCGATTATCCATGCGCTTAATCCAGACAGCCCCTTTGGTCATCGCAGACTTGATTTCAGCCGAGGATAAATCGCATTGGCTCGTTAGCAGCTTAACGGGGCTTTGCTGATCAATATTCGCTTTAAGTGTCAACTCAAGCAGCTTATTTTCTGCCATTTTGCTCTAATTTAACCTATTGAGTAATTTGTGCTGTCATAACAGCCGTAGAAACTGATAAAATTTATGCATTGGCTTAAACGATACACTGAAGATCAGTGCCTGTCACTCAATCATAAAATACTCGACCAAGGCTTACTATTGAACACGATTTACGGTATTAAAAACTGCGACACTGTCAAAAAAGCGCGGACGCTTTTGGAATCGCTTAATACTGACTACTGTTTTCATGACTTCAGAGTTGATGGTATAAGTATTCAAATAATCGCTGCATGGTTAGCAAAAACCTCCGTGTCGTCTCTTCTTAACAAGCGCAGCACAACATGGAAACAATTGCCAGAATCATTGAGGTCAACACTCATGGACAATCCTTCTCAAGCTCTTATCATTGAAACATTTATCGCTTATCCGACGCTAATAAAGCGCCCCGTGTTAGTTGATGATAAAGGGCAAGTGACTGTTGGTTTTATCAAACAACATTATCTTGACTTATAAAACGATGCTCATCTTTATCAATATCACCTTACTTTTAACAGGAACAGAACATGACCCAACTTTTTAGTTTTAGCTTAGGACTTGGCACAAAAAATAACGAAAACCAATGGCTAGAAGTCTTCTACCCTAAACCGCTAGCAAATATTGATGCCGACACATCCGAAAAGCTGATTACAGCAGTGAGTATTGCCGGTATCGCTTGGAATGGTGGCAATCAGGTTATTGATCTAGATGAAACCGATTTAAACCAGTTAGCTGACGCATTAGTCACTCATCAACAAATAGACATTGCTAACACCGCTACGAAACTTGTCAGCAGCAAACGAAGCGTGGTGCTGACTGTATTAGCGAATGATGACAAGCCGGCGAGTGTTCCTGAGGCCTATCTAAAATTACATTTACTCTCGCATCGCTTAGTCAGGCCCCATAATATCAATTTAGAGGGTATTTTTGCATCACTACCCAACATCGCTTGGACGAGTGACGGTCCAATTGACATAAATGAGCTGCCTGAAAAACAGCTCCAGGCGCGTCGTGAAGGTCGATGGCTTAATGTCAAATGTGTCGATAAATTCCCTGTGATGACCGACTATGTGGTTCCATCAGGCGTGAGAATTGCACACACTGCTCGGGTCCGCTTAGGTGCTTATGTAGGAGAAGGAACCACCATCATGCATGAGGGCTTTATAAACTTTAATGCTGGAACAGCGGGTAAAAGCATGATCGAAGGCCGTGTTTCTGCAGGTGTTTTTGTTGGCGAAGGGTCTGACTTAGGCGGGGGTTGCTCTACAATGGGCACACTATCAGGCGGAGGGGATGTGGTCATCTCTGTCGGTAAGCAATGCTTAATTGGCGCAAATGCCGGGATCGGGATCGCACTTGGTGATAATTGCACCGTTGAGGCTGGCTTATATGTCACTGCAGGGACTAAGTTAACCTTACTTGACGAAAATAACGACACCGTTAAACTGGTAAAAGCCAGAGAACTTAATGGTCAATCTGGACTTCTGTTTAGACGTAATTCCATCAATGGTACCGTCGAATGCCAATCAAATCGTTCGGCAATAGAATTGAATGAGGCATTGCATAGTCACAACTAGCAACATAAAATTATCTTTCATACAGAAGCACAAGGTTAATTCAATATGCGTTTAAAAAATTATCTATCGGCTAAAATACACAATGCAACTGTCACACGCTCAGACCTGCATTATGTAGGCAGTATCACCATTGATAAAACATTACTTGAATTAACTGGCATGGAAAAAAATGAGCGCGTCCTGGTTGTCAATAATACCTCAGGCTCACGACTAGAAACTTATATAATTGAAGGCGATGCCGACAGTGGCGCCATTGAAATGAATGGCGCAGCTGCTCATTTAATTCACCCTGGTGACGAGGTTATTATCATGGCCTTCACTTTAGCTGACAAAGTTTTTGAACCGACAACAATATTGGTAAACGAAGAAAATCAGTTTGTTCGTTACCTCAACGAAAAGCCAAGCAGCTTGATTGAAAACTGCTAAGCGCTTAAGCTTTTGTGTATATTTTAAGGTTAATTAGCCCTTAAAAGTGGCGTTTAATAGTCGATGCGATCAAACCCATACGCATCACGGACCTACTGGATGTTTATGCTATTGCCCTAATTTCTCACTCGCTTAGCATCTGCATCGCGATAATTTTTTTACCGGCCTACAATCGGAGTAAGTCCCTATGCCATTGGCACTTAATGAAGAACAACGCATGCTGCGTGACACCGCGCGTGATTTTTTACAAGATAACGCTCCCGTTGGACTAATGCGTCAACTCCGAGATGATGACAATGTAAAAGGTTATAGCGAAGATTTATGGCAACAAATGATTGACATGGGCTGGCCTGCAGTGGCAATACCAGAACAATATGGAGGGCTAGGTTTTGGTTTTGTGGGCGTTGGCGCCATTCTCCAGGAGGCGGGAAAAACATTAGCAAATTCCCCTTTCTTTAATACGGTAGCCTTAGGCGCTGCTGCGATCATTCACGGTGGCAATGAGCAACAACAGGCCGATTTACTTCCTAAAATCGCTCATGGTGAAATGAGGCTTGCATTAGCGCACGAAGAGTCAAATCACCACAAAAGTAGTCGTATCGAATGTCAATGTATCATTAATGAAAACCAGTTAACGATTAATGGCTGCAAACAATTTGTTGCTGAGGGTGGGAATGCTGACCTACTTATTGTTAGTCTACGGTCACAGCCAACATCCAAGTCCGCAGCGGGTATTACGCTCGCGCTTGTCGACCCAAAAACACCGGGAATCACTGTCAAGAAGATCACAATGATAGACAGCAGAAATTACGTTCATATAGACTTTTCAAATGTTACGATTTCCACTGACAACATTCTTGGTAAGGCCCATCACGGATTAGCCCTCCTCGATAAAACATTGGACCATGGCCGAATATGCCTAGCGGCTGAAATGCTAGGCGGAGCACAGGCCATGCTTGATAAAACAGTTGAGTATTTAAAAGATCGTGAACAATTTGGTAGAAAAATTGGCGCTTTTCAAGCGTTGCAACATCGAGCAGCAAAAATGTTTGCTGAATTAGAAATCGCAAAATCTGCCGTGATACATGCGTTATCAGCAATAGACCACGATGAAGATCTAGCAATGGTCGCAAGCACAGCAAAAACACTGGCTAATGATACCTACCGGTTAATTACCGACGAAGCGGTTCAAATGCATGGTGGCATTGGTTTGACTGATGAAATGGATGTTGGCTTCTACTTAAAGCGCTGCCGAGTGAGCATTCAAAGCCTTGGCGACTCTGGCTTTCATAAAAACCGATTCGCTACGATTCAGCATTTTTAGGAGACATTGAAGTTGCTTAACGCTCTCACGGTATAACCGTTAGGTCGTTAATGACATGTTTATTTAGATTCAGCTATTAATTATTTGAGAACCAGCCATGACTGACTTAACAGAATTCAAACAACAAACAACTGAATGGCTTGAGGCTAACTGCCCAGCCAGCATGCGAAAAATACAGATACGCTCTGAAGGCGTTTTTGGCGGCAAACAATTTACCTTTCCTAGTGATGACGCAAAGCTCTGGTTTGATTTGATGGTCGATAAAGGCTGGACGGCACCGCAGTGGGCAAAAGAGTATGGCGGCGCAGGCTTAAGCAATGACGAAGCTAAAATATTAAACAAAGAAATGGATCGTTTGGGCTGCCGAAAACCCTTAATTGGACACGGCTTGTGGATGTTAGGCCCAGCGCTTCTCGAATACGGTACTGAGGCACAAAAACTCGAGCACCTACCCAAGATTGCTCGCGGTGAAATTCGATGGTGCCAAGGTTACAGTGAACCTGGCTCAGGCTCTGATCTTGCAAGTCTTCGCTGTAAAGCAGAAGATCTTGGAGACCATTACTTACTCAACGGGCAAAAATCATGGACCAGCGATGGTGATAAGGCCGACTGGATTTTCTGCCTGGTAAGAACCAATGACGAAGGCATTAAACAAGAAGGAATAACGTTTGTCTTATTCGATATGGATACGCCTGGCATTACTGTAAGGCCAGTGCCATTAATTACTGGAGAATCTCATTTTTGCGACACGTTTCTTGACAATGTTAAAGTACCTAAAGATCAAGTCGTAGGCGAAATAGGTAAAGGCTGGAGTGTAGCAAAAGCACTGTTAGTCCATGAACGCACAATGATGGCTGACATTGAAAAAAACATGCCTAAGCCAAAATACAGCGTCGATGATTATGCTAAAAATTATTTAGCTTCGGATGATAATGGTCGCTTAGATGATGGATTAATAAGAGATCGATTAGCTGAACATATGATGCGAGACAGCGCAATCAAGCTCACACAAAAAAGGGCTTTTGAAGAAGGTATGGCCGGTGATTTCGATATGCGCGTTGCGACAATATTCAAATACATTGGTACTGAGGAAAAAACTCAAAAAGACACGCTAATTACAGACATGATGGGCATGGCTGGCGCAGGCTGGGATAACGAAAACTTTAGCGTCGATGAACAAACTAAAACGCATGAATGGATGAGTAACAAAGCACTTACTATTGCCGGTGGTAGCTCTGAAGTGCAACTTAATGTAATTTCAAAACGGGCCCTTGGTTTACCAGAAATATAATTACAAAAAAATGCAAGGTGATGAGTATTTGACGCAGTCAGCAACGCTCAATGGGGCAGTCTTTTACCAAGGTAAAATACTGCCATTAGCGTGCCAAAACGTCCCCGTGTTATTGAGATCAAGATCTTCAATGCGTTGTGCCAATTGTTTAGCTGCACACTCAGGGCTCACCTGTCCATTAAAATCAATCATGGCAGTAGAAACGAGCCCTGGATGAAGAATCGCCACCGCAATACCGTCGCTCTTCAAATCATGAGAAAGCGATTTACCCGCCGCATTTAAGGCCGCCTTTGACATTCGATACCCGTAGCGTCCACCCGAGGTGTTATCTTCAATAGAGCCCATTCGGCTGGTTATTAACGCGACCTTACTGCCTGAAACTAAGCTATCAGTTAATACAGAAACAACTCGAAGAGGTGCCAATGCATTTACTTGAATTTGTAATTCAATGCTTTCGAAATTAAGCTCGGCAAAAGATTCATCGTAAAGTATGCCGGCATTGTTAATAAGGATGTCAATATGACGATCGCCAAGAATGTGTTTAAGCGAACGAATAGCTTGGTTATCTTGCATGCTAATACCCGTAATAATCTCTTGGCAATTCGCTGAAAGCTCACTGCTTGCCTGACGACAAACACCAATCACATGGTAATTTATATCTCTATAATATTTAACCAGCGCAAGACCTATACCCCGGTTAGCACCAGTAATTAAAACAATCGGCATAGGTGCCTCATAAGATTAAATGCTAAGAGTCGATCAAAGGAACACAACAGAATGCTGATGCAGCAATTATCCACGAGCGATACACAGACAATCAAACTTCAACCATCTCAAAATCAAACTTACTAATGCCACACTCAGGGCATTCCCAATCCTCAGGCACCTCGTCCCACTTGGTACCCGGTGCAATGCCATCCTCAGGCCAGCCCTCTTCTTCATCGTATATAAAACCACAAATAACGCATTCCCACTTTTTAAATTCACTCATTTTATTTTTACCGCTTAAACGATCTATTTTGAGTTATGATTCGAAATATTGGTTTTTTTTACTGAAATATTGGCCTGTCTTTTGCTATTTGCTAATAAGTAATAGGTAACTGGTTTAAATTAACAAAACTGTTTTACAATAACTAAACT
>DDED01000089.1:4912-10845 GCA_002336035.1 Cellvibrionales bacterium UBA1963 | reverse complement strand
CTAAACTGTTTTACAATAACTAAAAGTCGCCGACAATAACAAAAGAAGCAATAATAAAGCTAATTATACGCTAAAAATACTTATTGCCAACAACGGTTCATTTATGAAAGCGATACAAATTAATAATAAAGCGCCCAATTTAGTTAATTTACCAGAACCCACTGGTCATGGGGTCAAAGTCAACATTCGAGCGGCATCTATTTGCAGCTCTGACCTTCACTTAATGCACAGCGGTTGGGCTGAAAATCGAGTTCTTGGTCATGAATTCGTAGGCCATACTGAAAATGGGACCGCGGTTGCAATAGAACCTATTATTTCATGTGGCAGCTGTCTTAATTGCGATGACGGCTTTCATAATCATTGCAGCAACCAAGCGAAACTACTCGGCGTCGGACTCGATGGAGGGATGGCAGAATCCATTATCGTACCAGCCAATACATTAGTCCCCATACCCACTGGCTTAGCAATAGAAAACGCCTCACTGATTGAACCGTTGGCCGTCGCATTACATGGTTTAAACCGAGCAAATATAAGCAGCAAAGAAAAAATATTAGTCATTGGAGCCGGTGCTATAGGCCTAATGACCACGATTGCTCTGCATGCTCGAGGCCTAAAATGTGACATTATTTCACGTTATGAACACCAACAGCAGGTCGCCAATCAGTTTAATGCCTCACATCGAGTTAGCGATGGTTACACTCTGGTCATTGATGCTGTAGGAAGTACAGAAACGGTTCGGCAGGCTTGCCAGCTATTGCAGCCCATGGGTAGAATTTTAATGCTGGGCAGCTTTTGGAATGGTGCCATGCTTGACCTCCAATTTAGCGCTAAAGAGCTTTCATTAATTGGTGCAGCGACTTATCGATGCAACAGCAGCCAAAGAGATTTTGTTGAAGCAGCAAACATTCTCTCTAACAATTCCAGCATTGCAGACTTAATGATAACGCATCGTTTCCCATTAGAGGGTTACAATGAAGCATTTAATATGGCTAACGATCGATCGCTTGGGGCCATTAAAGTTGTGTTTCAAATACCACATATAAACGCTTAAAGGCTCTATAGATGACTGGAAAAACTATTAATATCGCCGTCTTTGCAGACGTCCAAAACATTTATTATACGACTCGAGAGGCGTTCAAACGTTCGTTTAATTATCGGAAGTTATGGGACGATCTGTCTGCCAGAGGTAATATCGTGAGCGCAAATGCCTACGCGATTGACCGTGGTGATCAGCGACAAATTCAATTTCAAAACACGCTACGCAAAATTGGCTTTAACGTACAACTTAAGCCCTTTATTCAACGCAGTGACGGCAGCGCTAAAGGTGACTGGGACGTCGGCATCACTATTGACGTCATGCGTATAGCGCCTTCAGTTGATCACGTTATACTACTTTCAGGTGACGGTGACTTTGACCTATTAATGCGTCATGTTAAAAGCGAACACCTCGTTGTCACTGAAGCTTATGGCGTTCAAGCTTTAAGCGCAGATTCGTTGATTGCCCAGGTTGATTCCTTTCATCCAATCGGACCGGAACTTTTAATGGCATAAATGAAAAACATTTATAAATTACTTGAACAAAGTATGGTAAATTAGATGCGGTGCTGTATTGTTTATTTTTTACTCTAAGACTTAAGGCGATGCTGGAACTGTCACAAAAACTCTTTTTAAACGAAAAGCCGAGGTAAATACAATGGATCCTGTCGTATACATTTTGTCAAGCCCCCTACTTTGGATCACACTCATTCTTCTGTACACCTTAAAAAAAGGCATTCACTTTGTTCCTCAAAACCGCGGATATGTGGTTTACACTTTTGGCAAGTATGATAAAACGCTGAGCGCCGGACTCAACTTTATTGTGCCTTATGTGCAAAATGTTGTTGCAGACCGTAATTTGAAAGAACAGTCACTCGATATCTCTTCGCAATCAGCCATTACCAGAGATAATATTACATTAGCTATAGACGGCATATTATTTATGAAAGTCACCGATGCTGGTGCGGCCACCAACAATGTAACCGACTATAAAATGGCTGTCATTCAGCTTGCAATGACAACGATGAGAAACGCGATTGGTTCAATGGAACTCGATGAATGCTTTCAGAGTCGCGATGCAATTAACGCGACTATTCTTGCGGCAATGACTGAAGCTACGCAGCCCTGGGGTGTCATGGTCACTCGCTATGAAATTAAGGACATAACGCCGCCCCAGTCTATCCGAGAAGACATGGAAAAACAGATGACAGCTGAACGTGAGAAACGGTCGGTAATATTAACAGCTGAGGGTGTCAAAACAGCGGCCATTACTGAAGCAGAAGGCTTAAAAGCTGCCCGAGTGCTTGATGCTGAGGCAGCAAAAGCTGAGCAAGTGTTGGCCGCAGAAGCTAATAAAGAAGCACAAATTCTTGATGCAACCGGCAAAGCTGAAGCGATACGCTTAGTTGCAGAAGCCGATGCAGCGGCATTAAGCACTATTGGTGATGTTTCTAATACAGAATCTGGCCAGTCGGCAGTTTTATTAACGCTGGCTCAAGACTCAATAGCAGCGCACCAAGCAATTGCGAAACAAAGTACCGTGGTACTAAGTGACGGTAAAACCAGTGACAATATTGCCAACACTGTTGCTCAAGCAATGGCAGTATCATCCGTACTTAACCTAACGCCCTAAAAAAAACTAAGGCAAAATAATGGATATTCTATCTTATATCAATGCACATCATGATCAGCTATTTTATTTTATTGCCGGTTTGGGTCTCGCTATTGAATTATCGATATTAGGCCTTAGTGGACCACTATTATTTATTTCGTTAGCCAGCTTTATCACTGGTATTTTAGTGACTTTAGGGGTTGTTTCTGGCTGGGAAATTGAACTATTAACTTTAGGCGTACTTACGTTAGCCATTGTTATGGTGCTGTGGGGACCCTTCAAGAAATTTCAAAACCGCGGCACCGGTGCCGACAACAGTAGCGATATGATCGGAAAAACAGTTCCTGTTAGCGAAGATATCAGTAGAAGCAGCGGCTCAATACGTTACTCTGGGATAAACTGGCCCAGCCGTTTAGCCAAAGATGACGATACATTAGTAATATCGGCAGGAAATCAATGCATTATTGTTGCTGTTGAAGGAAATACCATGCTAGTTGATACACTTAACGCGTGAACACCCTCCCCTGCTCAACATTATTGACTGATCTTTCTCGTTCATTATGCTCAGTCATGGCGCATCGTTAACCGAAAAACAAGCAGAATTTTTCGCTGAATAACAATAAAGTCTTAAAATTTCCTAATTCCTTTCTCGACCTCATCAACTTAAGTCATTATAGTGCTCATCTTTCATAATATGACGGCTTTTATCGCCACTACTTACTCTCGTTAAACCTCAGGAAATACCGTGTTAACCACAGCTAACATCACAATGCAATTTGGCGCGAAGCCATTATTTGAGAACATCTCTGTAAAATTTGGTCATGGCAATCGCTATGGCCTGATCGGAGCCAATGGTTGTGGCAAATCCACCTTCATGAAAATACTAGATAATAGCTTAACGCCAACCGCCGGGAACGTATCATTAAGCCCTGACGAGCGAATGGCTACGCTAAGTCAAGATCAATATGCGTTTGATGAGTTTACGGTTATTGATACCGTGATCATGGGTCATAAAGAATTATGGGACATAAAAAAAGAGCGAGACCGTATCTACGGCCTTGCTGAAATGACTGAAGCTGAAGGCATGGCTGTAGCAGATTTAGAAATTCAGTTTGCCGAACTCGATGGCTACACGGCAGAAAGCCGAGCTGGCGAGATTTTATTAGGGGCAGGCATTGAAGAACCGTTTCATTTTGGCCGCATGAAAGAGGTGGCACCCGGCTGGAAACTAAGAGTGTTGTTAGCGCAAGCATTATTTTCTGACCCAGATATACTATTGCTTGATGAACCGACTAACAACCTTGACATCAATACAATACGGTGGCTCGAAACACTTCTTAATGATCGCAAAAGCACCATGGTCATTATATCGCATGACCGTCATTTTTTGAATTCAGTATGCACGCATATGGCCGACATCGACTACGGCGAATTGAGATTGTATCCGGGTAACTACGATGACTATATGACAGCTGCTACCCAAGCTCGCGAGCAGTTGTTTGTTAACAATGCGAAGAAAAGTGCAGAAATTGCAGATTTACAGCAATTTGTTAGTCGCTTTTCTGCTAATGCATCAAAAGCCAAACAAGCGACATCTCGCGCTAAACGATTAGATAAAATTAAACTTGATGAGATTAAAGCTTCAAGCCGATCCACCCCTTTTATCCGTTTTAAGCAAGATAAAAAATTGCATCGACAAGCGCTAATACTTGAAAAAATAGGTCATCAATTTGGCGATGAATTATTGTTTGAAAATGGTAATATTATTCTTGATGCTGGTGCAAGGCTGGCTGTCATTGGCGAAAATGGTACCGGCAAAACCACATTATTACGTTGTTTAATTGATGAATTAAGGCCGGCACATGGCCTTATAAAATGGTCAGAAAATTCAGCATTAGGTTATTGCCCTCAGGACAGTAATGCAGCGTTTGAAAACAATATGAAGCTTTTTGATTGGATGAGCCAATGGCAAAAACCACATCATGACGATCAAATTGTTAGAGCCACACTCGGCCGTCTGTTATTTTCATCTGAAGACTTTAATAAAAAAGTAAGCGTCTGCTCTGGCGGGGAGAAAAATCGCTTGTTGTTTGGTAAGCTAATGATGATGGATTCAAACATTCTTATCATGGATGAGCCAACAAACCACTTAGATATGGAATCTATCGAGGCGCTCAACTTAGCCCTTGAACATTACGAAGGCACCTTGATCTTTGTTAGTCATGACAGAGAATTTGTTTCTTCATTGGCCACCCGTATCATAGAAATAAAAGACCAAGGTTTAATTGATTTTCAAGGCAGTTATGACGAATATTTAGCGCAACAAATTCAATAAACAAGCGACGCCAATACGCCGCAATGCCATTCGGCAAGAAAACCAGTTCTTGCAAGGTTGACCAAGTTATAGTCCGAAACCGCTGATGGCGAGTAAGACTTAAGCAGGCGATCAGAATTGATTATCTATTGCTGACTACCGGGTTGATCAATCGGCAACAACAATCTACTAGCAAGAATGTCAGGCTCAGAGAATCTGGGCAATTTTAATTTCTGCTCTTAGGTTAAGGGCACTGGAGGCTCACTCTCATTCGCTGAGGCACTGCCAAAAAGGATGGGGCAGCCCTCTTCGCCGAGGCACGCACCTAACGAGGCATAGAAGAACACTCATGCGGCTATAGCCAACATTCAAGGACTACTGTTATAACCGTGATAAGTAACCCTTAACCTCTCACGGAAGAATGAGTCATCAGAGAAGGTTCATCACTCGCTTTATCAATCACGTTCAAGCGATACTTATGCACGAACTCTCTCCGCTTAAAGAAATATTGATACAGTGTGACAGTGTGAAGATACGAGACGATGTCAGCCTCAGCTAAAGATTTTCTTTGACTTAAAAAAGTAGCGGTCAGGCAAACGTCAATAATAGCGTCCGTATTGAGTAACCATTTATGCTTTAAACGCTCAGTGCGATTTTTCTGATCATACAGTTTGATAACTACGCACATCATTTTTCATATGCAAAAATGATGACTCAATCATCGAAATGATGGCTGTCTCTCTTGCCGAGTAAGCACCGACCGTATGATCGTTTTTATTAGTGACCACACACCGCTGTGAAAAAACCGAACATCAGAACGGTTAGGCCACTAAGTGAGATCACAAAGAAATAAGAAACAATCCAAAATGCACATCATCAAGATCTTATAAAACGTCAACACAGGGATTGTTACTACACTTTGGGGTATGACAAGTTAAACGTGGCGCGCCCGGCAGGACTCGAACCTGCGAC
>DDED01000089.1:1006-4560 GCA_002336035.1 Cellvibrionales bacterium UBA1963 | reverse complement strand
CTCTATCCAGCTGAGCTACGGGCGCAATGATTAACCTGTGTTGCAGCTAACAAAAGGGACTACAACCTTATTTACAATCAACCAACTGTTTAGAGTCGACCAACGAATTATAAACGGCGAGAAAATGGGGTGGACGATGGGGATTGAACCCACGACCACCGGAATCACAATCCGGCGCTCTACCAACTGAGCTACGCCCACCATTAACTGCTTTATCTGTTATCAGTGCGCCTGCAGCAAGTGACAACACCCTACTTTTCCGTTAGATCCTATAGTAGCAATATTCAACAGATATCAGTTCATTTTGATCAGTAGGAAAAAATGGTCGGGGATGAGGGATTTGAACCCCCGACATCCTGCTCCCAAAGCAGGCGCGCTACCAGACTGCGCTAATCCCCGAATGCTTGTTGTGTGCAAGACTGCAACAAGAGGCGCGATTCTACTCACCTACTACGCAATCGTCAAACAAATCGAACCCAAAAATGACAATTATCCATTATCTTTTTAGAACTATACGTATAAATAACCTCAAAAAAACTGAATAAAATCATCAATTCAGCGCGATATGGGATAATCCTCTACTCTCTCCGCCAAGTGGTGCCATTTTGACCGTCTTCAAGAATGACCCCTAATTCTGTCAACTGACTGCGAATCGCGTCAGAGCGAGCATAATCTTTGTTCAATTTGGCCGCATGACGCTCGTCTATAAGTGATTCAATATCAACAGCGGCTATCGCGTCATGACCCACCGCTGACTGAAACCATGCCTCTGAATCTTGCTGCAATAAACCCATTAATTCAGCACAAGCTAAAAACTCGCCTTTTAACTTTGCTTGTAGCGCACCACGGGCTTGAGTCATCGCCTTTGACAACTGATGCAGCTCACGGATGGCAACAGGCGTATTAAGATCGTCTAATAAGGCTTCATACACTGGCTGCCCAACTATGCTATTGGGGATGACAGCTTGAACGGTGCGAAGAGCTCTTAATGCACCATAAAAGCCATCGAGCACTGACTTAGCCTGCTCAAGCAAATCATTGCTAAACGTGAGCTCCGAGCGATACTGGGCGCTCAACAAGGCGAAGCGAAGCGTTTCCCCGTTATAATGGCCAAGTAGGTCGCGAACCATCTTAAAATTCCCTAGTGACTTTGACATTTTCTCGCCATCAATATTAATATAGCCGTTGTGCAACCAATAACGGACAAAGCTCGTGCCACCATGTGAACATTCACTTTGCGCCACTTCATTTTCATGGTGAGGAAAAATTAAGTCTCGTCCGCCACCGTGAATATCAATGGTCTCACCGAGGTGAGTTTCAATCATCGCGGAGCATTCTAAGTGCCAACCAGGGCGTCCTCTGCCCCACGGGCTTTGCCAGCCCGGCTCTGCAATAGACGAAGGCTTCCAAAGAACAAAATCACCGGCATAACGCTTGTATTCTGCCACCTCTACGCGAGCACCAGCTAACATATCGTCAAGACTACGGTTAGAAAGCTGACCGTAATTCTGCATCGACTGGACGTCAAATAATACATGGCCTTGAGCCTCGTAGGCATGACCTTCTTTAATTAAGCGTGCGACCATGTTTATCATCGGTTCAATGTGATCGGTAGCGTAGGGCTGAATGGTTGGCGACTGATTGCATAAGTCGGCCATGTCTTCAAAATAAGCGGTTGCAAAGCGCTGGCTGATGCTTTCAATAGACTCATTTAAATCTGCCGCAGCAGCAATGATTTTGTCATCAATATCAGTGATATTTCGCGCGTAAATAACATGGGGGTATAATGACTTTAATACTCTAAATAAAGTGTCAAAAACAACCGCCGGTCGCGCATTGCCAATATGAACTCGGTTATACACTGTTGGCCCACAAACATACATAGTAATACGTTGAGAATCGATTGGCTCAAACGGCTCTTTACGGCGTTTTTTTGTGTTGTATAAATGCAAGCTCATGGTTAACTCTGCTCTTGCTTAGGCCAGCTATCACGCAAGCCAATGGTTTTATTAAATACCGGTTGCTCCGCACTAAAGTCATGACGATCTGCAACGAAGTAACCTTCGCGCTCAAATTGAAATACTTGCTCAGCAACAGCATTTAGTAGCGAAGGCTCAGCCATACACTGCGTATGCTCTTTATACGAGTCACAATTAATATGAGACATGAAATCGACTTCATCAGATTTTTCTGGTGATTCATGATTAAACAAACGATCGTACTCTCTGATGATAATTGCTTTGCCTTCAGTTGCTGACACCCACTGAATGACGCCTTTAGGTTTGATGCCATCTGCTGGATCAACACCAATAGTGTCTGGATCATAACTGGCATGTACCTCAATGATTTCACCATTGACGTCTTTCACAAGTGAGTCAGCAATTAGAACATAAGCATTTCTTAAGCGAACTTTTTTACCCACCACCAAACGTTTGAATTTCTTATTCGCTGACTCTCTAAAGTCTTCTTTATCAATATAAAGTGTCTGTGTAAATGGTACTTTTCTGGTGCCCATTGAATCATCTTGTGGATGATTAGGCGCATCGAGATACTCGGTTTTATCTGCTGGGTAATTGGTAATTACCAATTTTAATGGATTGATCACGACCATGGCACGTGGCGCATGAACATTGTGATGCTCGCGGACAGCAAATTCGAGCATTGCCATATCAACCACACTATTGACCCGCGTAACACCCGTTGCTAAGCAGAAGTTTTTAATTGACTCTGGCGAATATCCTCTTCGACGCATGCCAGAAATTGTTGGCATTCTTGGGTCGTCCCATCCTGAGACCACGACGTCATCAACTAAACGTTTTAACTTTCGCTTACTGGTAACAGTATAGTTTAGATTTAAACGTGAGAATTCAAATTGACGCGGCTGTGAAGGCACGGGCAATTGAGCCAGGAACCAATTATAAAGCGGCTTATGGTCTTCAAATTCCAAGGTGCAAATTGAATGGCTAATGCCTTCAATGGCGTCAGACTGACCATGAGTGAAATCATAAGTTGGATAAACACACCATTGATCGCCTGTCTGATGATGTGTCACTTTTCTAATTCGATAAATAATAGGATCACGCAAATTCATATTTGGTGCAGCCATATCAATTTTGGCTCGCAACACGCAAGCACCCTCATCAAATTCACCGGCCGTCATTTTAATAAACAGTGCAAGATTTTCCTCGTTACTTCGATTGCGATTTGGGCTATCAACACCAGGCTTGGTTAAGCTTCCCCGATACTCTCTTGCTTGGTCAGCACTAAGGTCACAAACATAGGCAAGATTCTTTTCAATTAAATGAATAGCAAAGCCATGCAATTGGTCAAAATAATCTGACGCAAAACGAACCTCGCCCTGCCATGAGAAACCCAGCCATTGAATATCTTCAGTAATCCCACGTATAAAATCTTGGCTTTCTTTTTCAGGATTGGTGTCATCAAAGCGTAAGTGACATTGGCCTTGATAATCTTTCGCTAAGCCAAAGTTTACACAAATAGACTTAGCATGACCTATATGTAAGTGACCGTTAGGCTCTGGTGGAAAACGAGTT
>DDED01000089.1:0-702 GCA_002336035.1 Cellvibrionales bacterium UBA1963 | reverse complement strand
TAGGCTCTGGTGGAAAACGAGTTACCAGCGGCTCATGGGGGTCTTTAGCTAAGTCGTGCTCAATAATTTGACGTAAAAAGTTAGAGGGCCTACCGGCCGCATCATCTTGCTTGCCAGATCCATCGTGTTTCTCAATTTGAGCGCTTGTGTCGACCATTTTTTCGTCCAAGTAAAGTAATTCATCCAAATGAAAACGCTGTATCGGCGGTATATTGTGAAATATCCTACCCTAAGCAACTACAATTGCACCACTAAAGGGGTTAGTATAACCTCTTAAACCCTAACCAGCAGTAGCATTTGGTGGGAAAATTAAGACAATTCGACAGGTAAATAAACTATGATCAAACTGAACACAAATATGGGCGTCATCACTATTGAGCTAGACATCGAAAAAGCACCTAATACTGCAGCTAACTTTCAACAATATGTTGAAGATGGCTTCTATGACGGTAAGATCTTTCACCGTGTCATCGATGGATTCATGGTGCAGGGCGGCGGTTTTGACATCGATATGAATGAGTCTGAAACTCGCCCCTCAATTGAAAATGAAGCGGATAACGGCCTTAAAAACACCATTGGCACTCTGGCAATGGCAAGAACCAATGACCCCCATTCAGCCAGCTCTCAATTTTTCATTAATATCGCTGATAATGAATTTCTAAACCACAGCGGAAAGAATGCACAAGGATGGGGTTACGCAGT
>DDED01000074.1:774-12010 GCA_002336035.1 Cellvibrionales bacterium UBA1963 | reverse complement strand
AATACGCCTTTATATCCGTTTGGTTTTGGTTTGAGTTATACCCAGTTTGATTACTCTGATCTTGCACTGGACCGAGATTCGATCGCGTTAGATGACGAAGTGACCGTTTCTATTACCTTGACGAATGTGGGTGATCGTGACGGCAGTGAAGTCGTTCAGCTATACATTCGTGATCGAGTAGCAAGTATTACTCGTCCAGTGAAAGAGTTAAAAGGCTTTAATAAGGTCTTTTTGGTGGCAGGGGAGTCGACAGAAATCACCTTTACTCTTGGTTATGAAGAGCTCGGATTTTACGGTTCTGATGGCACCTATAGGCTTGAACCGGGCGTATTTGATGTGCTCATTGGTAGCGATTCAGATCAATTAACGGGTGTCAGTTTTACCGTTCAACAGCCTTAGGGTCATTGTCCAGGGTGTATTGATTGATACTAAGTAATTTTTGTCGAATATCCATCAAGATTTCACCAAAGACATTTAAACCTCTGCGGTCTCGCCCGCAGCCCCAGAAATAATCATACTGATTGTTTTCGATTATTTTTTTTGGATTGGAGACCATCAGTTGGTTGGCTATCTGCGGGTATGTTCGACACTTAATATAGCTCGCTCTCGTCATATACGCCCGTTTTTTTGTTCCCCAATCGGGACGCATTTTCTTGAGTCGTGAACGACCTCTACTGCGAGCTAACTCAGGACTTTTTGCCTCTCGAATGTTGTTTTGATGTTGCTGGTTAGTAAACTTCATCGCTTGAAAATAATGTTCGACACTCGGCCACATAACATTATCGAGCTCAAAGGGGTAATGCGAAAAACTTGATAATGGTTCATGACAATTAGTACGCGATAAAAAAATTGCTTGTTCGTCAATGTCTGAAAAAAGTGCCATAGATTGATCCTCATTCATTGTTTGCCTTTTTTAAGGTGTTGATATGACATTGTTAACGTGGCTATGAAAGTGACTCAAAGCGCTGTTGCTGACAACTATGGTTTTGAATTGCCCCGTGGATTGATGGCAAAGCCATTTTATTCAGCAAGCGCGTGATCAACGATCGAATGGCTCACCATGAGAATGGCTTACCATGAGAATGGCTCATCACGACAATTTGTTCAAACTTTAAATAACAAACTGCGAATTGAATGACGGCTCGTGCTTTTGGTAAGGGCTGTCGAGTTGAGGCGGGGGAACAATGGTGCCGATATGTCTTGCCACCATTAAATCGCCAGTCCTAGCTCGAGCAATGATTACTGGACCAAGTCATGAGCCACAGCAGACGATCACTCATAGAGTAGAATGGGCGCCATATTGAGACAGTTGCGAAAATTTGCCATTTTTATTACTGTGACAGCAGAGTCGAAATTGTTTAAATGTCTGTATTAAGCTACTGATTTTAATCAAATAATATTGCAGTTGTGAGTCTTTGCGTTAAGATAGAGAAGGCACCTATACATTTGAGGGGCAAGTGATAGACCAAGATTAAGAGGCATAACGGCGGACGTGCTTGTTATCAAGTCAAAGGGTTATTGCTAGTGGCCATTGAAAGAATCTGAACAACGGTGAAATCCGTGTGTAAAAAACGGCTATCGGTCAATGTAATGCTGTCAAGTTAGTGTAAGACGACCTTTGTCCTTGCAGGCAAGCATCTTGCAGGATTGACGAGTCGAATGGAGTGATGTGGTGACTCCGCGAGACTGTACTGACACAATACCCAGAATAACTTACGCTGTAAAAGAATTTTTATTATGAATACTCCATTATCTGAACAACGGTATGACGTAGCGATTATTGGCGCAGGCGTGGCAGGCAGCTACTGTGCTGAACGGTTACACTCAGCAGGGCTCAACGTCTGCGTCATTGATAAAAGCCGCGGTACGGGTGGTAGGGCCTCAAGCAAGCGTTTAGCGGCCAATAGCAGTGATCAGAGCGTATCGCAAAGCTGTGAACTTGGCGCTCCTTTCTTTCACTTAGAAGATCAGCAATTAGCGTCATCCATCCATCGCTGGTTAGCCGCGTGCGTTATTGCGCCATGGCCCGCGGCGGATCAACATGATCAGATCGCGTATACGGGCACACCGACAATGTCGGCGTTAACGCGTCATATGATTAAGGGCTGTGATTTTTACGGCAATGAAAAAATCAGCATCATTGAATCTGATCATCAAGGTTGGCGATTACTTAACGAGAGTTACCAGTGTCGATTGTGGGCTAAACAATTAATTATTACCGCACCGGCCGCACAGAGTGCTGTTCTTTTAAGTGGTTCTGACGCACCAGAGACGTGGCTGCTTGATGCGCACCGTGCCACGCTTGCCTGCTCACCACAATGGGCATCGGTAGTCACGTTGACCGATACATGCAATACAATGATGAGCCCTTTAGAGTTAGACTGCTTGAAAAGCTTGCCATCAGTCATTGAATTAGATAACGAACCCATAGCTCGTATCATTTGTGACGGTGACAAGCCGCAACGAACACCGTTGCAGTCTCGTTGGGTGTTGCAGGCCGACCAAGATTGGAGCCAACAGCATATAGACGCTGAAGCACAGTGGGTATCAGAGCAATTACTCTCATGCTTTATTGTTTGGCTTAATAAAAGACAAGATTATGTGTTTGCAGCCAAAGATTTTAGTTTATTGCCCGCTCATCGCTGGCGTCTAGGTCGCCATCATGCGTTTTTATCTGCTGACATGGCTTTGACCGCTGACTCAAATAATCGGTCTAAAATGAGTTTAGATTACCGTTGGAGTCAATCATTGGGCGTCGCGGTTGCTGCTGACTGGTTAGGCGAGGGCAGTGTTTATGCAGCGATGAAAAGCGCCGACAATCTCGTCAATGCGATGTTGGCATCAACGTAGATCAGTTCGTTACCAATCAATCGTTTGATTGTCCCAATCAAGATAAGACAATGCGCCATCAACCGGTGTTTGAGCAATAATTAATAACAACTGACGAGCGACAAACTCTGGGCTAAAGAGCTTCCCATCGGGCACATTTTTTTGGAACGGTTTTGAAAGTGGCGTGTCAGTCGTACCCGGATGAAAAGCGATTAATTTGACATTCTTTGTTCGCCGAGCGTATTCGATAGCAGCGGTTTTCAGCAACATATTTAAAGCCGCTTTTGACGCACGATAGCTGTACCAGCCGCCCATATTGTTGTCATTAATGCTGCCAACACGGGCGCTAAGAAAAACCATATGGCAGGTACTTTTACCTAACAGAACGGGCCTTAAGGCTTTTAACCAAAGAGCAGGGATTATGGTGTTGGTATGAAAGACTTGTTGCATTACTTCTAGATTTAACTCTTCGACACGCTTTTCTGGTGTAAAAGTATCATCATGCAATAGGCCATTACAAATAAATACTCGATCGATGTATTGCTCATTAATTTTTCCTTGTTCGAGTAATTGCTGGCATACATTATCGATAGCAGTTTCATTATACTCACTGACTAACCAATGCAATCGTTGATTTCGAGCTAGGTTGTCTGGGCAAGACGAACGGCTAACAGCGATAACTTGCGTGCCTTTTTCTTCTGATAATAACTGCTCAATAAGTGCGAGGGCAATGCCACTACTTGCACCGATCACAAGTGCGTGTTGTTTTTGAACAGTAGACGCCGTCATAGTGGTTACTCTGGTAATGTGGGTGATGGGAGTAAAGTTTGGTCGTAAGGATTCTAACAATCGTGTAAATACATGCTAAAATTACGCGTATGAGACGCCTATAGATCATTATTAGAAAGCATTAAACGGTCTTTAATGATGGTTTTTAATCCAAAAATATCGATTTGGCGTAAAAAAAGTATTGTACAATAAAAAATGTGCATCGAATGACACTAACTCTTTGAGGAATCAACATGACTTTTGATAGCAATTATTCAATGAACCGTATTTCTATTTACCCTATTGTTGGTCTCTTAAGTCTTGTATTCAGCGCATCAAGTTTCGCCTCTTGCGCCGATATTTTTGACCATAAAATGCGG
Source organism: Cellvibrionales bacterium UBA1963 (assembly GCA_002336035.1). Lineage (GTDB taxonomy): Bacteria > Pseudomonadota > Gammaproteobacteria > Pseudomonadales > UBA7434 > UBA7434. The sequence goes on along the minus strand of DDED01000074.1, from coordinate 8,033 downwards.
CAGCTTCATTCTCAGAATCAAATTGATATTTGTCAGTTGGTCGAAGAAAAGCCAGTATTAGTGATCAATACTGCCAGCCATTGCGGGTTTACTAAGCAATTTAAAGGCTTAGAAAAATTACATCAGCAATTTTCTGAGAGTGGTTTGGTGGTTATTGGTTTTGCAAGTGATGATTTCAACCAAGAAGATAAAGACGAGTCTAAAGCGGCTGACATTTGCTATGTCAACTATGGGGTCACATTTACTATGTTAGCCCCAAGCAGTGTTAAAGGCGAGAAAGCAAATCCTGTTTTCAAAGGATTAAATCAGCAAGCAAAATCGCCCAACTGGAATTTCAATAAATACTTGGTCGATAGGCAAGGCAATGTGGTGGAGCATTTCGGCAGCAGGGTGTCGCCAAGCAGTGATAAGCTTAGACAAGCAATTGAATCGATTTTATAGATTAGGATATGGTTGATTCAATAAGATGCTGAAAATTTCCATTAGTCGCCTGGCCGACATTGAGCTCATAGAAGATGTAGAGATACTTTCCATTGACTGTGCACTTTATACCGTGAGGGCGATTATTCAGGGCCAGCAGTATCGTGTCGTCGACAAGCGCGACAAGCCTTATACCAAAAATTCTGTTGAACACATAAAAAAAGATCTTCATAATTGCAATATTAAAAGTTTAGCCTTGGTGCATCAAAGCGCATTCGATGAGATGGTCGGTCAACCCAATCGCGAGTCAAGTAATGCCATTCGTGTGCCGCTCAGTTTACGTTAGCGTTTATTATTCACTCCCTCTTTATTAATTAAGGCGAAGGCCATGTCATCTAATTTGTTGGTCCTCCCCCATCAATTGTTTAAACAGCACAACGGCCTGACCGCCTCGCAGAGCAAGGTTTTATTGGTTGAGGCACCATTGCACTTTGATATTCAGCGCAGTGGTGCTTGGCATCATAAACAGCAGTTAGTTTTACAGCGTGCCGCTATGAAGAGCTATCAAATATATTTGGAAGGCTTAGGGCATGAGGTTGTCTATTATGAGGCCCAAGAAAAAGTTCTGTTTTCTTTAATGGCCGATGTCACTACTGATCAATTAACGGTTATGGACCCAGTCAATACCAAATTAAAAGGGTTCATTGAAGCGGCAGCAAAAAAATATAAAGTCAATATTGATTGGATAGAATCTCAGGGATTCATTAATAGCCATGCTGAGAATCAAACCTATAGAGACGCCCGCAAACGTTGGTTCATGGCAGACTTTTATCAGCAACAGAGAAAAAAACTCAACATTTTAATGGACGATAATAAACCCTTAGGTGGAAAGTGGAGCTTCGATGCTGAGAATCGAAAAAAAATTCCCAAAGCCCTGCGTGCTGATATTCCTGAATTAGTTTTTCCACCGAGTAATGCTGTGGTAAAAGAGGCGCAAGCATATATTGACAAACGGTTTCCCGACGCACTTGGTCAGGCCGAGCGTTTTTTTTACCCAACGAATTTTATTGAAGCCGAGCAATGGTTAGAGCGGTTTTTTGTGCAGCGTTTTGCCCGTTTTGGCGATTATGAAGATGCCTTAGTACCCCAGCAAAACTGGCTTTACCACAGTGTTTTAACTCCTATGATGAACATAGGTTTGTTGACACCAATGCAGGTAGTGAATGCGGCATTAGCCTACGCCAAACGTGATGATATTGATCCGGTTTCGCTGGCCAGTTTAGAAGGTTTTATTCGTCAGATTATTGGTTGGCGAGAATTTATGCGGGCCACTTACGATGACCTAGGGCCTACCATGCGCGCGGGTAATCACTGGCAGCATGAACACCGTTTGCCGAACAGCTTTTATCAGGGTACAACCGGCATTGACCCTATTGACGACGTAGTAAAGCGGGTGTTGGATACCGGTTATTGTCATCACATTGAGCGTTTGATGGTTATCGGCGGGTTTATGTTTTTATGCGAGATTCATCCTGATGAGATCTATCGATGGTTTATGAGTTTATTTGTCGATGCTTATGACTGGGTCATGGTGCCTAATGTCTATGCCATGAGTCAACATGCGGATGGTGGATTGATCACCACTAAGCCGTACTTTTCTGGCTCCGCTTATCTGCGTAAAATGGGTTATGACACCAAAGGTGAGTGGTCGGATTTATGGGACGCACTTTACTGGCGTTGGATTTGGCGTCAGAGAGAGCCGTTGGCAAAAAATCCGCGGTGGGCCATGATGTGTCGCTTGGCTGAAAAAATGGATAACAAAAAAATGTCAGCGCATTTAGCCTTAGCTGAAGAGTATCTTGGTGGTTTTGAGCGACGCAGCTAACTTAATCACTGGCGAGTTAAACTATTTACAATGAATCTAAGTCGTCAAGCGTCTATTATTGGGCATTGAATTTTTGGTGACGGCATCATGACTGAAAAACACTCAGATAAAAGCGAGAATCCACGGGTACTTACGGGTATTACCACCACCGGTAGTCCCCATTTGGGTAATTACGTTGGGGCGATAAAACCGGCTATTCAGGCCAGTCAGGCTGATAATGTTGATTCCTTTCTTTTTTTGGCCGATTACCATGCCATGATCAAGAGTCATGAGCCCGATAAAATCCACCAGTCCACTATAGAAATCGCTGCTTCTTGGCTCGCCTTAGGCTTGGATGCTGATCAAGTAACTTTCTATCGGCAGTCTGACGTGCCAGAAATCATGGAGTTGTCGTGGATATTGACCTGTTGGACGGCCAAGGGTTTGATGAACCGTGCTCACGCTTATAAGGCTAACGTCCAAAGCAACGAGGCGAATAACGACGATGCTGATTTTGGTATTACTATGGGCTTGTTTAGTTACCCAGTGTTAATGGCAGCAGATATTTTAATGTTTAATGGTTTTAAAATTCCAGTCGGTCGTGATCAAATTCAACACGTCGAAATGGCACGTGATATTGCCCAGCGATTTAATCATCATTATGGCGATCATTTCGTATTGCCCGAAGCGATGATTGACGATAACGTTGCGGTCTTGCAAGGTCTTGACGGGCGTAAAATGAGTAAGAGCTACAACAACACAATTCCTTTATTTGACACTGAGAAAAAACTTAAAAAGTCGATTAATAAAATTAAAACTAATTTGTTGGAACCTGGCGATCCCAAGGACGCTGATAATTCAACTGTATTTCAGGTGTGGCGAGCTTTTGCCAGTGCTGAACAAACGGCTGATATGCGCCAGCAATTCGCTGACGGTATCGCTTGGGGCGAAGCTAAAAGATGTTTATTTGAATTGATTAACCAGGAACTAGCGGAGCCGCGTCAACGCTATGCAGAGTTGATGGCCGACCCCATTGCCATGGAAAAAATACTCTTAGCTGGGGCTGAAAAAGCCCGTGACGTTTCAGTCCCTAAGCTGTCTGACATTCGTTCAGCGATTGGAATTCGTCCCATAACTGGTAAATAATTATTTGCATCATCCACGTTTACGGCCGTTTCTTTTGTTGTTGTCGCATGGCGTGAAGGAGAGGCTCGGTGTAACCACTGGGTTGCTCTTTACCTTCAAAGATCAATGCCTTGGCGGCTTGAAAGGCAAGGCTATTATCAAGCGCAGGCGTCATCATTTGATAATCAGGGTCATTGGCATTTTGCTGGTCAACCACCACGGCCATTCGTTGTAAAGAATCGACTACTTGTTGCTCCGTACAAATTTTATGATGCAACCAATTAGCAATATGCTGACTTGAAATACGCAGGGTTGCACGATCTTCCATTAAGCCAACATTGTGAATGTTCGGTACTTTAGAGCAACCCACGCCGTCGTTAATCCACCGCACGACATAACCAAGAATACCTTGATTATTGTTATCTAATTGCTGTTGTATGATCTCATCATCGAGCGAATGTGGCATTAACATTAACGGCAATTTGACAAGATCTAATTGGTGGTTACTGACTGAGTTCGCTTGCTGATCGATCAGATTCTGTTGAACGGCCATAACGTCGGTGACGTGATAATGCATTGCATGAAGTGTCGCAGCCGTAGGGGAGGGAACCCAAGCACAGTTAGCGCCACTTTTAGGGTGGTTATCTTTAGTCTCTAGCATTGCCTTCATCTCATCAGGCATCGCCCACATGCCTTTGCCGATTTGAGCTTTGCCTGAAAAGCCACATGCTAACCCTATGGCTACATTTGAGAGCTCATAGGCTTTGATCCATGGCGCGTCTTTGATGGTGTCTTTAGGCAATATAGGTCCAGCTTGCATGGCGGTATGAATTTCATCGCCAGTCCGATCTAAGAAGCCAGTATTTATAAAAATAACACGTTCTCTCGCTGCATGGATACAGGCTTTTAAATTTAAAGAAGTGCGCCGCTCTTCGTCCATAATACCAAGCTTTAAACTATTGGCTGGCAAGCTCAGTTGCTGTTCAATTCGGCTAAACAAATCACAAGTGAAGGTCACCTCTTCGGGGCCATGCATCTTGGGCTTAACAATGTACATGCTGCCTGTACTTGAATTGGCCAGCGTGTTGCGTTGTTGCATATCGTATAAGGCTATTGTGGCAGTAATAATACCGTCCATAATGCCTTCTGGAATGGGCTGGCCCTCAGCGTCGATGATTGCATTGTTAGTCATTAAATGACCCACGTTTCGTACTAATAGTAAACTGCGTCCCGATAGTGAAAAAGTTTTTCCGTTAGGTGAAAAATAATGACGGTCTCCATTTAGGCCGCGTTGCATGACTTTTCCAGCTTTATGAAAAGAAGTGGTGAGGTCGCTGCGCATTAAACCGAGCCAATTTCGGTAGACTTCGGTTTTGTCTTCAGCGTCGACTGCGGCAACCGAATCTTCGCAATCTTGAATAGTGGTGACTGCCGATTCTAAAATAATATCTTGGATACTTGCGCGGTCATCGCGACCAATAGCACCGTGACTATCAAACATCAATTCAATGTGCAGTTGATTTTTTTTCAGCAATAGGCTGGTGGGTGCTGAAGGCGCACCCGTATAGCCGACCAGTTGTTCAGGGTCTTTTAATAATGTTGTCGTCTCGTCTAATGTGACTCGAAGTTGTCCGTCATGTATTGCATAGCTATTTGCATCGGCGTGACTGCCATTCACCAAGGGTGCCGCTACGTCAAGATGAGCGCGGGCGAAGCGAATAACCTCAGCGCCTCTAACCGGGTCATAGCCAGATGGCTCGCTGGCAGGTGACGCAATCACATTACTGCCGTAGAGCGCGTCATATAGGCTGCCCCATCGTGCATTCGTGGCATTTAATGCATAGCGTGCATTTTTGACCGGCACAACTAATTGTGGTCCAGCAATGCGGGCAATAGCGTCATCGGCATTATCGGTACTTATTGCAAAGTGCTCGACCTCGCGAGTGATATAACCGATGTCTTTTAAAAATGCCAATTGTGTGTCACTGTCGATAGGCTGCGAGTCGCTGTGGTTTGAATACCATTGGTCAAGCTTGGTTTGTAACGATTCACGTTTCGCCAGTAATTGTCGATTTTTGGGTGAAAACTCCGAGAGTACGTCAGAGAAGTTTTGCCAGAATTGCGTCGTATTTAATGACAGTCCGGGTAAAACTTCTGTTTCAATAAACTCACACAGTTGAGGCGCGACCTTGAGTGCGTTTCGGCTAATGTAGTTAGAGTGGTCTGCGGCGAGTGGGGTTTTGGTATTTGATGGCATCTGTTGTGAACCTTGTTGGGGTTTATCTTAGCGTGGCTGACCACGGTATGGCGACTTTAATAACGCTCTCATACGGCTCTAATGCCGCTCTGATACAGCTATAGTGGGCCACATAACGCCATGTATTATATTTATATTACTTATTTATTCTATTTTTATAATGAATAAATTTTCCATTGCAGCTAGAAAAAAAGCTTGATTTAAGCGATTAATATTCAAAGATTGCCTTTGACCGATGCCGCGAGTGTTTTGATTTCCTCGCGCAACCATTTATGAGCGATATTATGATGGAGAACCGGACTCCATGCCATTTTGATCTCAATCGGCACAATTGGAAAAGGCGGCTTAGCAATATGAATGCCTGGGGTATTGCGCCAAAGTAATGCCGCTCGCATCGGCAACGTAGCAATGAGTTCTTTGCTGTTGAGTAGATAATTAGACACTTGGTAGTTACGGGTGAATAAAGTAATTTTACGTTTTTTTTCAATATCGGCTAATGCTTCATCAACCCAGCCTAATTTTTGGCTGTGTTTAGGGCTCATTCCTGTTCCCACACCAATACCGGTCTTACTGACCCAAATGTGTTGTGACTCGAGATAAGCATCAAGAGTGAGTGAATCTAGAGAAGAATGATTGGTACCCATTAAACAAGCAAAGTTATCTCGCCAAATGCTTTTTTGGTGAAATGAATCGGGTAAATGGTCAAAACGGTTGATGGCCATGTCAATATCGCCACGCTCTAAATCGCTAAAACTCGCATCACTTGGCGTTAATACATCTAGCGTGACATTGGGCGCGAGTTGATTTAAGCGACCCAATAGCGGTGCAAGTAAAGTGCTTTCAATATAATCACTGGCCATAATGCGAAAGGTTCTGACGCTAGTAGAAGGGTCAAACTGATCAACTGGTTGTAATGCAAGCTCTGCACGTGACAGCGCTTCGACAACTAAGGGTTCCATTTTTTTAGCTCGTTCGGTGGGTGTCATGCCTGAGCTGGTTCTTACTAAAATAGGATCACCGAGAAGATCGCGTAAGCGGCGCAAAGCATTACTCATCGCTGGTTGGGTAATGCCTAGTTTCTCGGCGGCACGTGACACGCTTCGCTCTTTTAATAAAGTATTGAGATAGACTAATAAATTCAGATCTATTCGTTTCACGTTCATAAGCGATGCCCTTTTAGTATTATTCACTAGATACATGAACCGGATCATTAATATAAATTTCATTAATCTTCTTTATTCTATTAATATTTCAACCAAATGGCAAATTGACCTAAACCTCTCTTTAATAAAAACGCGAACGTCGTATTTTTTATTACCAAGATCTTTTTGTTAGCTAAAAACGGCCTTCAACGATCAATTTTTAGCCGAAAATTTTCAAAGCGATGCGCTACCCGACCATAAAGGAATAATTACCATGCCCTACACAGAGGATATCAAGCACATTTCAGCATTACGTCAGCAAGAGGCTGGCCGGTGGAATGCCATTAACCCAGAATATGTTGCAAGAATGCGGGTTCAAAATCGATTTCAAAATGGCTTAGAAATTGCTAAATACACGGCTGCGATTATGCGCAAAGACATGGCTGAATAC
>DDED01000074.1:0-456 GCA_002336035.1 Cellvibrionales bacterium UBA1963 | reverse complement strand
GCGCAAAGACATGGCTGAATACGATGCTGACTCGTCACAATACACCCAGTCACTCGGTTGTTGGCATGGCTTCGTAGGACAGCAAAAGATGCTCGCGGTAAAAAAACACCACGGTACAACGGATAAAAGCTACTTGTACCTCTCTGGCTGGATGGTAGCGGCATTACGCTCTGATTTCGGGCCATTACCTGATCAGTCGATGCATGAGAAAACCTCTGTATCAAGTTTAATCGAAGAGCTTTACACGTTTTTAAGGCAGGCCGATGCACGCGAACTGGGCGATCTATTTAAGGCCCTTGACGTCGCTGTTGAGGCCAGTGACACGGCAGAAGAGCAGTCATTACTGCGCCAGATAGAAAATTATGAAACGCACGTGGTTCCCATTGTGGCTGACATTGATGCCGGCTTCGGCAACGAAGAGGCGACCTACTTGCTAGCAAAAAGAATGATCGAGGC
>DDED01000192.1 GCA_002336035.1 Cellvibrionales bacterium UBA1963 | reverse complement strand
AAGATTCCATTCAAAAAATGGAAGTAGATAACCTGATACTAGCGTAATATGTGGCATGGCTCTAAAGACCAAAGCAAGCATCAGTAAATAAAAAGCGTATTTCTTCCCTGATCGAGCTAGAGCATATCCACCCAAAGTTCCCAAAGAAAGTGAGATAATAACAACAGATACCACCACGACCGCTGTATTCAGGGCTGAATACCAAAATGACTTGGTTACCCAAGCACCAAAATAGCCATCGCCCGTAAATGCACCTCCAGTTTCGGCTTGAGTTCGTACACCACGCAACGCGTAAGTCCAATCAGCCTTAGAGAAAAAATCACCCTGTACTTTGAAGGATCCCCACATTGTCCAAAGGAATGGGAAGCCTGCAATCATGATCCAGCACAACACAAAAAACCAAATGACAAGATTTAGTCCCAAAGGACGGCGGTTTACTAAATCTGCCATTATACTACCTTCCCTTTGAATTCGCGCCAAGTTCTAAACAAGACGGGGATCAATAAAACAGCCACGCCCAAGATGGTGAGAACTGATGTAGCTCCAGCAGATCCAAAGAAGCTACCTTCTCCACCTGCAAGGTCATTGAAAATTATCCATGACAGTGAGGTTGCATTTGCTGAAGCTGAAAAGCTCACAATAGGTTCAAAAACCCGGAAGTTATCCATTAATTGAATAAGCGTTATAAACACTATCAAAGGTACCAAATGGGGCACAATTACATACCGTGTCCGCTCCCAACGAGACGCACCATCAATCATCGCGGCCTCAATCGTGTCGGCGGGAACTGTTTGAAGGCCTGCGTAAAATATTATGAAGGCAAATGGCGCTGAGTGCCAAACGCCGTATACTATCAACATAATCCAAGTCAGGTTTGGTGAGGCTTTGAGAGACAAGTTTGGATCTTCAAACAACCTTTGTAAACTAGCACCCAGAATGCCTTCAGCATCTATCATCCAAAATAAGATTAATGATCCAATGAGGGGTGTCACGATCATTGGCAAGAGCGATACAAAAATTGTTGGGCCTTTAATACGTTTGGGTAAGGTGTTCACCCCCAATGCGATACAAAATCCAAGAACCAGAACCAACGGTGTTACGACAAATGTGTAGGTGAGGGTGAAAGCTAGTGCGCGGTAGAATGGTAGATTATAGATTTTTTTAAAATATGGTCCCCAACCGGAGCTGTCGTTCCAAGCCTGTGATAATTCCTCAACAGCAAGGTGATTCCGGTTATTATAAGTTCCAAAACCGTTGAACTTACCTAAAGGTTTTGCTTCCTTCAGTTGTGCTGTGGCTTCAACATCAACTTGAACTTCCATCTTGCAACCGAATGGGCCACAGTTTTTGACCTCTGTAAGGACTGCACTATGCTCGATGTGCAAAGATTGAATAAATACTGAGCCAATAGGCATCGCAATGAATAGCATCATCGTCACGAGTGACGGCAAAATAAACCAAAAGAATGTGTGGTTTTTCATTATGAAAGCCTATTGGAAATATTGTGTGGGGAAGGGGCGAACCCCTTCCCGAGGCATCCTTAGTTAAGGAAACCTTTTTCAGTTGCTGCCGCCGTGTAGGCTGCTTCGACATCTGCCAAAGCCTGCTCTGCACTTTCAGAACCTTGCAAGAAATCTGAAATTTCAGCGCCAAGTGCTCCGTGTAAAGTGCCCATAAATGGAAGCATTGGATATGGTGCTGCACCAGCTGCGGCTGTCGCAGAGACTCCTGCTGAAGCTGCACTTGGTGTGTATCCAGCGCCAAGCCAAACAGTATCACTATTGTTTGCTTTGATAACATCGGATGAAATACCATTCATCATTGCAATAAATGTTGCTTCAGCATCTTCGTCGGAAATATTTGCCGAAATAGATATTCCATCCCACCATAGTGTTGATGCTGGACGTGAGTTATTTCCCCATGTTGGTGCGCCTGTAAGCACAGTGTTTGATGATACGACTTTAGTTGATCCTTCATCATCAAGTACAGCGCCACCTCGAGTACCCCACATTGTTGCTAATGCTAAGTTACCAGCTTCCCACTCAGCCTGTGTGGCGTTTGAGTCGTATGTCAGGTAGTCTGGGTTTGAATAGGCGACCAGAGACTTGAGCATGTTCAAGGTTGCGATACCATGATCATTATTAACTGCTACTTCCGCAGTCCCTGGCTTAAAGAAATCTCCACCAGTGCCCATATACATGTTAACAAATTCTTCGCCAAGATTCCAGCCAGCGGCAGTATTTAATGCGACTGGATAATCCATCAAACCAGCAGATTTAATAGCCTTTGCTGCCGCAAGTACATCCTCATATGTTGTTGGAATGCTATTTATGCCGGCTTTTTTCAATACATCAGAGCGTGAAAATAAATGCTGAGCATTAGCACCAAAAGCGACAGCCATAATTTTGCCGTCCACTGTTATCATTTGGCTAGGGTTTAATCCTGCACCGTGCTTTGCTACTAAAGCATCCAGGGGACGCACTAGTCCGTCGTTCATTAGCGTAACTAATGTTGAATTACTTGCAATAACTGATGTGTATTGGGCCGGATTAGCAGTAAGTGCAGCCACCATGATGTCTTTGTGATCTTTGGTTAGATTTGCCTCTACTGTTACACCCCCACCGGCACACTCACTAGCGCCAGCTGTGACCGATTGGATTGCAGGAAAATCATTAGAAAGAATTTTGACGTTACCAGAAGAAATTCCGCATCCCGCCATTGCTGTA
>DDED01000202.1:3562-5038 GCA_002336035.1 Cellvibrionales bacterium UBA1963 | reverse complement strand
CAGTGGAAGTGGCAGTACGAGTATTTGGGCGAAGACGTCACTTTTTTTAGCAACTTGACCACGCCACAAGATGAAATTTATGGGCGTGCCCCCAAGGGCGAGCATTACTTATTAGAGGTTGATGAGCCAGTCGTTATCCCTATTAACAAAAAAGTTCGATTTCTAATAACCGCGAATGATGTGTTACATGCATGGTGGGTACCTGCCTTAGCCGTTAAGCGTGATGCCATTCCTGGATACATCAACGACGTTTGGACGATCGTTGATGAGCCGGGCATTTATCGAGGCCAATGCGCTGAATTGTGCGGAAAGTCGCATGGTTTTATGCCGATTGTGGTTCACGCCATGGAAGAAGTTGACTATCAATATTGGCTTGAGGGTAAAAAAATACAGGCTGAAGAGTTAAAGTTAGCCATGTCGCAAAGTTTCTCAATGGACGAACTTTATGCGCGCGGTGAACAAGTTTATCAAACAAACTGCGTTGCTTGCCACGGCCCCGCCGGTGCTGGAGGCATTGGGCCTTCGTTAATTGGTTCATCAATCACTACGGGGCCAATTAATGGGCACTTGAGTCTGATGATCAATGGTGTACAGGGTTCTGCAATGCAGGCCTTCGGTGAGCAGTTGAACAATATTGATTTGGCAGCGGTTGTTACTTATAAGCGAAATGCTTGGGGTAATAATATGGGCGATATGCTGCAGCCAGTCGATGTCTTAAATCACAAAAGAAGTTTATAGGAGTACCGATAATGGGTGATCATGGTCCCGCAAAAGGTTTTAGCCGTTGGTTGTTTACAACAAACCACAAAGATATCGGCTCAATGTATTTATGGTTTAGTTTTGCTATGTTCCTTATGGGTGGCGTATTTGCGTTAGTCATTCGAGCTGAGTTATTTCAACCAGGGCTACAGTTAGTGGAACCCGAATTCTTCAATCAAATGACCACAATGCATGGCTTGGTTATGGTCTTTGGTGCTGTAATGCCGGCTTTCGTCGGTTTAGCGAATTGGCTTATTCCGATGATGGTTGGCGCGCCGGATATGGCGCTGCCAAGAATGAATAATTGGAGCTTCTGGATCTTACCGTTTGCGTTTGCATTATTAACCTCGACCTTGTTTATGGAAGGCGGCGGCCCTAACTTTGGTTGGACTTTCTATGCGCCGTTGTCGACGACTTATGCCCCGCCAAGTGTGACCTACTTTATATTTGCGGTTCATATCATGGGTGCATCATCGATTATGGGATCAATCAATATCATTGCGACTATATTGAACATGCGTGCACCAGGCATGACGCTAATGAAAATGCCGTTGTTTGTATGGACTTGGCTGATTACGGCTTATTTGCTAATAGCGGTTATGCCTGTATTGGCGGGTTGCGTCACCATGATGCTCATGGACATTCATTTTGGTACCAGCTTCTTCAGTGCTGCCGGCGGTGGTGATCCGGTATTGTTCCAACACGTGTTTTGGTTCT
>DDED01000202.1:0-3229 GCA_002336035.1 Cellvibrionales bacterium UBA1963 | reverse complement strand
TTTGGTCACCCTGAAGTGTATATTATGATTTTGCCGGCTTTTGGTATTGTGTCAGCAATCATTCCTACCTTTGCTCGTAAACCGTTATTTGGTTATGCCTCGATGGTTTATGCAACGGCATCGATCGCATTCTTATCTTTTATCGTTTGGGCTCACCACATGTTCACCGTAGGCATGCCCATTGCAGGTGAGCTATTCTTTATGTATGCCACCATGTTGATTGCCGTTCCAACCGGGGTAAAAGTCTTTAACTGGATAACGACCATGTTCCGAGGTTCGATGACCTTTGAGACACCGATGCTATTCTCGATTGCGTTCGTAATTTTGTTTACTATCGGCGGTTTTTCTGGGCTGATGCTCGCCATAGCACCGGCTGATTTTCAGTACCATGACACTTACTTTGTTGTCGCGCATTTCCATTATGTTTTGGTGCCTGGCGCAATTTTCTCAATTTTTGCGGGTGTCTATTACTGGCTACCAAAATGGTGCGGAAACATGTACGACGAACGTTTGGGCAAGGCGCATTTTTGGCTGTCGTTTGTTGGCTTAAACGTCACTTTCTTCCCCATGCATTTTGTTGGTTTAGCTGGCATGCCGCGTCGAATTCCTGATTACGCGCTACAGTTTGCTGATTTTAATCAAATTGCCAGTATGGGTGCTTTCCTGTTTGGTTTCAGTCAGGTGTTCTTCTTGTTTATCGTCATTAAAACCATACGTGGTGGTAAGCAAGCCACGGATGAAGTTTGGGAGAACCCAGAAGGTCTGGAGTGGACGATACCTTCGCCCGCCCCTTATCACACGTTCACTACGCCGCCAGCGGTCAAATGAATGAATAGTACTTATGTATTGGATTATGAATGAAATCTAACTCGGCAATTAAAAGCGTAGTGGCTCGACTGGTGTTAGTTACGGTCGCTATGTTCGGTTTTGGTTTTGCATTGGTGCCTCTGTATGATATGTTTTGTGATATCACCGGCTTAAATGGTAAGACAAACGACGAAGCATTTATTCCTCTGGCTGATTTAATTGATACCAGCAGGCAGGTGACGGTGCAATTTGTCGCCACGAACAATGACTATATGTCATGGGAATTTAAGCCTCAAGTTTTTAAAATCAAGGTGCATCCTGGCGAAGAGATTGAAACGACATTTTATGCAAAAAACCCATCTTCGAAGCCAATGATGGCCCAAGCGATACCCAGTGTGTCACCGAGCAGGGCCGCGTCGTATTTTTTGAAAACCGAGTGTTTCTGTTTTAACCAGCAGCAATTGGCGGCGGGAGAGGCTATTGATATGCCGTTAAAATTTATTGTTGATCGAGATTTGCCGACCAATGTGAGCACCATCACCTTGTCGTATACGCTGTTTGACATTACAGATGGCGGTGCGGTCAATGATGATAGCCTAGCGAATCGTTAAACAGCGGTTTAATGGCCGCTCACAGATGCACTAGATAGTGCGACTGTGCTCATTTTATTTGGAGAAAAAGATGTCTACCGAAACCCATATGACGGATAGTACTGACGACTATGAACCGTATTATGTGCCCGAGCAATCCGCCTTCCCTATTTTGGCCAGCATCACTTTATTTTGCATGGTCTTTGGTTTAGCCACTTTTTTTAATCAGTTAAAAGCTGATGAAGCTGGTGCGGGCGGTCACATTGCAATTGTCGGATTCTTAGGTTTTGTTTCAGTACTATTTTTCTGGTTTCGGCAGGCTATTCTTGAAAATCGACAAGGCATGAATAGCCTACAATTAAAGCGCAGTTATGTCTGGGGTATGGGCTGGTTCATCTTCTCAGAGGTGATGTTCTTTTTTGCTTTTTTTGGTGCTTTATTTTATGTCAGAAACTTTGCCGGCCCATGGTTGGGCGGCGAGGGAGATAAAGGGAAATTTATTAGTCTGCTCTGGGAAGGGTACAAGTATACATGGCCTGTTTTAGAAACACCGGACCAAGTTGTCAATGGCGCTAAAGCGGTTTTTGTTGGTGCCGGCGATCATAACAGTATGTACCCTGTCGACGCCCACAATGGCTTAAAAGCGTGGTTGCCAATGTGGAATACAATTATATTGTTATCATCATCAGTGACGGTTCATTTCGCTCATGTCGGCTTAAAAAATGATAACCGCAGACAGTTTAAAGGTTGGTTGTTACTCACTGTGTTGTTGGCGGTGGTCTTCTTGGCGCTGCAAGTCTTGGAGTATTACGAAGCATATGCCCATTTAGGGCTGACATTAAAAAGCGGCATTTATGGCACGACTTTTTTCATGTTGACTGGCTTCCATGGTTTTCATGTCTTCTTGGGCATGACGATGTTGTTAATAATGTTGCTCCGCGCTCAAAGTGGTCACTTTACTCATGACGATTGTTTTGGCTTTGAATCAGCTTCTTGGTATTGGCACTTCGTCGATGTTGTTTGGGTATGCTTATTCTTCTTTGTTTATATCATTTGATACTTCTGGCGCAACCACAGCTTGGGTTGGACGATGTTTTCGTTCATCCCAAGGCGCCCCTACTCCTAGTTGCCCCGATAGAAACCCATAGACGGTGGTAGCCATTAAAGCGCCAGCTAAACTGATCCTAATACCCAATGAGTGCATGGTTCTACGCTTGGTTGTGCCAATGTCTTGGAATAAAAATACCAACCCACTTGCGAGACTAATAATTAAGCCAATAATAAGCAGTACGATAATGGTTTTTAATAACATAGTTAATAGCCTCAGTAAGTTACTTAGCGGTGAGCAATGTGATGTTTAATCAATTATGGCCATGATTACAGCTTATCGTTGGGATGCCAACTGGAAAACGCTGTTATTTGTGGTGCTTGCCTTGCCAGTTTTAATCAAATTGGGATTTTGGCAGTTAGATCGAGCAGATGAAAAACTTTTGCTTCAAGAACGGTTTGCCAAGCAGCAACAGCAGCCGCCAGTCTCGTTATCCAGAGTAACTGCCTCAACTGAACTTGCGTATAAACCAGTTTACCTAACAGTGACGGTTGATAATGAACATACGGTATTCTTAGATAATCGGATCTTTAATGGCAAGGTCGGCTATCAGGTACTGTCGCCTGCCCTGATGGAAAATGGTCAGTTTGTAATGGTTAATCGAGGTTGGATAGCGGGTTTTTTGGATCGCCGCCGATTGCCAGAAGTCCCGCTTATTCGAGGTCGAGTTCGCTTGTTAGGTAATATTTATATTCCGTTGGGCGATGCCGTGATTTTAGCGGCG
>DDED01000120.1 GCA_002336035.1 Cellvibrionales bacterium UBA1963 | reverse complement strand
AGTGGCCCCATGGGCTGAAAATGCCTAAGGCAATGATAGTATTTTACTTAGGGTAGAGAGGGGCCAATGTCTCCTTCCGATGAGGAACAGATTTTTCCTCTTTGACAAAATGCTCAATAGCCATTTTTAGCGGCTTACCATCCCACGGTACTCGGCTGCTTTTCTCCGACTCGTCACTCCGATGGGCATAAAGATAATAATCTAACCTTTCGATTGCATTATTGAGTTCACCTTGATCTGCTGAGGCTAATGATGCCAGAGATGGATCGGTTACTTTATCTGAATAGATGCTACTTCGCACTGTGTCGTTATAGTTGCTTAGAAAAACGTTTAGTGCTTGTTTCGCCTCAGCAGCATTATTTTTCTGACAGGCCTTCAGTAAATTAATTTTAAGTTGGTTGATATTCTCTTTAATATTAGCATCAGGTGGCGGCGGTTGATGAGATTCTTTATTGGATAATAGATAATACGTCAATAGCCACGCCACAGTTAACATCAATGAGCTGATCATCCATGGATTAATCGGATCATCAATGGCATTAGTAACATCATGTATGGGAACGCTGCTTTTTTGGTAAGGATCATTAGCCGACGGTATTGAATTGTTACCCGTTGAGACACTGTCCTTTGCGGGTAACACATTGATAATCTGTTGCTCAACTGTAGCCAGTTCAAAGCGGTTTTCTTTGGTGTTCCACCATTGAAGCTCAATGCTAGGAAGGGTTATAAGGCCCTCGACAGTTGGAATCAGTGCGATCGTATCTTTTCGACGGCCTGCTACTCCGTGTTCAAACGTCTGATTCACAAATTCAGGTTTTTCAGCGTAACTATTTATCGTGTCTGTGGCTATTGACAGAGTAAAAGGCAGTCGTTCTGCGGCTAATCCGACTGCGGTAATTTCTACGGTACGACTTAGCGGTTCACCCACTCGAACAACCATGGGTGTGTTATTAAATGAGGATACGATAGAAAGATCACTCGACGGCAACCAATAAGGCGACGATTGTCCTGCATTGGGCTTGACGAGTACGTTTATTTCAACCGGTTGAGCTTTTAGGCGCAGTTCTTTACCCCTCGAAAATGGATCATAGCCGAATAAACGGCTTTGTCTTGATGTGGTTAGTGCAGTGAGTTGTTGTCCATCAATGATCTTTTTACCGGGTCGATTAAAAAAAACAGCATAGCGTTTTTCGGTGACATCAAAGTTGCTACCATTAATTTGACGAGTATAGTTTTTATTATCCAGCGGAACTATATCGGCATCAGCGATAGACAGAGGCGATATTTCTGCGTTGTTTAATTGAATTTGATAAATTATTTTCAATGTATAGATGGCTTGTGCGCCAACTATAGTAGTGGTCTGATTGATTTCTGATTCCAGCATGACTTTGTTATTATCCATTTGGCTGGGAACCGGAGCAGCTTTAATGACTGTAATACTGATAGCCTGAGATCGTTCTTTTTTCAACTGCAGTTCTGGTATTAAAACCTTACCGACTTCTCGTGGAGTGATGATCACCACTCTTTTTTTGACGGATTCAGTTTTTCCGTTAAAAATGGAAATTGAATTTCGAGATGATTCTTTAATGACTGTAAATGCCTCTTCAAGCACATTCAAATCTATATTGTCAGGGCTGTCGCCATTAAGAGAGGTGATTTCTAATCGAATGGTTTCGTTCATGGGCACTACCTGTCGATCAACTGTAACGCTAAAGCCATGAGCGGTTGTCACAGTTGCGAGATACATCAATAAACATGTGATTGTCGCTTGACGTACGAATCGACTAATATGAGCTAGGTTCAGTGTTTTCACCACAGTTGGCCCTCTTCATTGTTATCTAAATATTTTCCCTGCCGTTCATTAAGCTGGCGTTGATAATCGAACTTTCTGCGGAGTAGGCCGCCAGGATCATCGGGTATTTTTTGTAGCCACTGTTCTAATTCTGCCTGCCGTTGTTGATCTAGTCGTTGTTGAGTCATTATTTCATTGCTAGCATTTTCTTCGAGTGGATCTTGGTCTGATTGTTTTTGAGCCTGTTGAGCATCTTTATTGGGTGTATTAGGTTCTCGTTGCTCGCTCGCTCGCTTTGCCTGCTGGTCAAGTAATTGATCGCTTTGCTTATTGGCTTGTGCTGTGTTGTCTGTCGGTTGTTGCTTACTATTTTCACTCATGCTTGACCCTTGACTGTCAGCGTCAGCATCAGCATCGGCATCGGCATTCGGTGATTGTGCGTTATTGCCTTGACTGTTATCGGCGTCATTCGATTCATCTTGCTGCTTTTTTTCTTGTTGTTGTTGTTTTTGAAGCGCTTCTAGTAATGCTTTAGCTTTTTTTGCTTGAAGAAGTTCAGGGTTAAGTAACAGGGCTTCATCGTAGGCTTTAATAGCATTTTCAAAGTCATTACTGTGCGCATAACTATGGCCTAAGTTGTAATGTAAGTCAGCCAATCTACCTGGCGACTTTTCAATCGATGCGATTGCATGATTAAGCTCTTCAATGGCTGAATCATAATGTTTGGCTTGTAATGAAGATATGCCTTTCCAATCGTATCGATCAAATCTATTAGCGGCATCGCTAAAGGATTCATGCTTAAATAATTCCTTGCCTTGTTGATCGTTGGTCTGCCATAGATTTTGCCATTTCTGGCTCATTGATGAAGCCAATGATTTGCCGTCACCATCGGTCTCAGCCCAGGCTGGCTCTGGCACAATTAGATGAATACTGAGCAGTAAACAAAGGATCCAACCACGACGAAAGCTAAGCAATACAAAGGGCAGTAGAGCAATAGCAAAATAGGCACCGCGGTCTAGTTGTTGGTCAACAATACGATCCTTGTCTGTGTTATCTGCAACGTCTGAAACACCATTGACAAGTAATTTTTTCGAATGGTTAATAATACTTTCGACATCACTATTATTACTTTGCAGGTCAAAATATTGCCCATTAGTCTTCACGCTCAATGACATTAAGCGTTCACGACTCATCGGTGCATTAACAATACGGCCGCTGCCAGTTTTAACAAATTTCCCAGAAGGAAGAACCACCGGTCCACCTTGCTCTGTGCCTACGCCGATAATGAAGAGTTGAGCATCTTGCCGGTTGATGTTTTTTATAATGGCTTTAGTTTGACTTTCCAGCACCTCATCAGTCAGCCACACCAGGGTGGTTTTTGTTGCCGCACTTGATTTTAAAACTTGCTCAGCCAAATCAAAGGCAGCAAGTGCATCGCTGCCAATACTCGGCATGATTTCTGGTGTCAGTGCTGGGACTAATGCCCTTATATTGTTCACATCATCTGTTAACGGCGTCACTATATGAGCATCTCCTGAGTAAGCTATTAACGCAACTTGTCGATCTTTATTTTGCTTCAGTAACTCTAGAATTTTATAGCGCATGCGTACTAATCGAGAGGGGGTTATGTCGGTGGTGTGCATTGATAGAGTTAAGTCTGCAATAATCACCATGGCGTGGCTATTTTTTTTAACGGGGCTTGATATTTTTTCCCAACTTGGTCCGGCCAGGCAGGCGCATGCAAATAGGCACGCGAGACAAGCTGCAGTTATAGGCCATGTATTAATACCTCGTATTTTTTGTTCGTGTTGATTGAGTAAGTAGATCTGAAGGTCTACATCAATAATGTTGTCCCAATCCGTTTTATGTTTAATGATGCGATGAAGGGTTATAAATAAAATAATAATAATGGGCATTAACCAGAGGTAGTCTGGTCTGATAAAAGTAAATTTCTCAATAAACGTCAACCAAGTCATAATGACTCATCCGTAATATTACTTTTTTGTCGTCTAAGATTAAAAGCAAATAATAATTTTATTACGATTAACATTAAAATAAAGGCTAATGACAGACTAAGAGGAACATAAAACAATTGTTGAGTAGGTCTATAAAATTGAGCGTCTTGATCAACCGGTTCGATTTTGTCTAGCTCATCATAAATATCTTCTAATTGTTCGGTGTTTTTTGCCCGAAAAAAAAGACCGCCCGTTTGAGCAGCAATGGTCTTAAGTGTTTTTTCATCTATATTCGATGGCCGCCGTGTTTGACGACTAAACCATGACTTTTGCAGAGTATAATCTGCACCAATAGCGATTGTATGAACTTTTATATTATTATCTGCTGCCAAGATACTTGCTTCTAAGGGTTCTATTTTACCGGCATTATTTGCTCCGTCAGTAAGTAAGATTAATGTTCTCGATTGATTAGGCCGTTCGATAAGGCGTTTAATGGCAAGGCCGAGAGCGTCACCTATTGCAGTTTTTTGCCCCGCAAAGCCTAATTGAGCTTCATTGAGTAATTGTTTCACTGTCGTTAAGTCAAACGTCAATGGTGCTTGCACGTAAGCTTGATCTGCAAATAAGATGAGACCTATTCGGTCGCCATTTCTGCGGTCGATAAAATCGTTTAAGACTTTTTTGACGCTATCGATACGCCGAACGGTTTGGCCTTCAAGCTGCATATCGGGTTCATCCATGCTGCCAGATATATCGACTGCTAGCATCATGTCTCTAGCGACTGAATTAACTTTAATGGCTTCACCTTGAATTATAGGCCTATTTATGGAAACTAGCAGTAATAGCCAGACTAAAGTTAATAGAAGCCATTGCTTAGTCGCAGTTCTTTTTCTCATTGGTGCCTGTTGCTTAATAGCCTGAAGCCGTGCAATAAATGGCGCGCGTAAGGCTTGGCCATTTTTTTTGGTGGCAGGGAAATAATGAAATACTATCCAAGGCAGTGGGACTAATACAAACCACCAGTATGTTTCAAAGCTGACCATAATTCTTCTTTAACTTTTGTTTGACGTTTACAGATTTAAACCATGCAGTGAGATAATAATGCAAGCTTTTTATGTCAATATTTTTGTGTTGCGTAGCTTGATAAATTCGTAGCAGCTTTTCAAGCTGGCCGGATTCTTTTTGTATTGGTGATGATCGCTCATCGAGAAATTCCACCCACGCTTGCCCACTGAGTTTTGCACAATTTAATTCGGGGTATTGTTGCAAACAAAACCGACGCAATAATTGATTGGCGTTGATTAAATACTGGTGTTCATTATGATCAATGGTGTATTGCTGGTAGCAAGTAGTTAATTGACTTGATGCCTCTCTTTTTAGTGCCGTTGCACGCCGCCAAACCCAGAAGAAATAACTTAACGTAGACACGCCTAAGAATACTAAGAGTACTAACAACCACCAACCAATAGCAGGGGGCCATGCATCTATACTACTTGGTAATATGGGCGGTGGCAGGTGATCCAAAGGATTACTGGCCATTTGGTTAGTAGGATTCACTTAATGCTCTCATATACTGGTTGATCATCAATTAGAAGTAGCGGCCTCTTACATGCTTGACGACTAAAAAATTGTCGAAGAATGTCGAACTCACAATCATTGGTTTTTATATTGATTTGAATGATTCCCAGCTTTTGTAAGTTACTAGTAATAAAGTCGTTGTGACTTAAAAACTGTTGCCTAAATTGCTTTGCAAGATGTTGATGACTGGGGTCAAATACAATTTCTTTTTCGCCATTGGTGTATTGTGTTCCTGCATGAGAAGGCAAAGTTTCTTCGAGTGGATCACTGATCTTAATAGCCGTAATATCAACATGTTTTTTAAGGCTATATAAATGTTTGACACCGGTTTCATTTAGGCCGATAAAATCACTAATAATAAACACATTGCTACCGGGTTTTACGGTTTGTCTCAATTCTTTCAGTACTGTATTAATTTTTTTTGGCTGATCTGTTTGCTTGAACTCAACAGCTTTATGGTTGTACTCATGAGAAGCGCGTAATATCGACAAGACACTTGATTTGTGCCGCTTAGGTTTTATTTCAGTATGATCGCTGTCATTAAAGATGAGGCCGCCAATTCGATCATTTTGTGCCAGAGCGGACCAACTTAATAGCGCAGCTATTGCTGTTGCTTGTACGGATTTAAAACAATGACGGCTACCAAACGCCATTGCTTGTCGCTGATCATTGACGATAATTACAGGCCTTTCGCGCTCTTCACTGTACAGTTTGGTGTGGGCTTTTCCTGTGCGCGCAGTCACCCTCCAGTCGATTGAGCGAATGTCATCACCAGCTTGATACTGTCTTAATTCTTCAAAGTCGAGTCCTCTGCCACGAAATTGTGTTGTGATATTACCGGTCAATTGACTGCGAGCTTTTTTATTCGCTAGTAAGCTCAACTCGCTCGCTTGATGACGAAGTTGTATTAACTGATTAAGATTACTTGTTGCACCTTTAGCCATAATTAAGCAACGGGTACTTTATTTATGAGGTTTCTTATCACTTGGTCTGCACTAATACCGTTAGCTTCAGCTTCAAAGCTGAGGATAATTCGGTGTCGTAGAACATCATAGGCCACAGCTTGAACATCGTCTGGACTGACAAAGTCAGCACCGCGGAGCCAGGCATTGGCCCTTGCACAGCGGTCTAAGGCGAGGGTTGCTCTTGGACTTGCGCCATACTCAAGAAGTTCACTGAGGCTGGCATCATAGCGTCCAGGTTCGCGAGTCGCTACAACCAGTTGAACGATATACTCTTCGACGGCCTCAGACATGAACATAGTGAGTATTTGTTGCCGAGCCTGAAGAATATCCTTTTGTTGAATTTTTACGGCTGGCGATTCATCACTACCGTTATTGCTATGGATCAATTCTTTTCTAACAAGCTTTAATATTTCTCGCTCCGCTTTTTGATCAGGATAGCTGACCACCACATGCAAAAGAAAACGATCTAATTGCGCTTCTGGAAGCGGATACGTACCTTCTTGTTCGATTGGATTCTGCGTCGCCATAACAAGGAACAAAGGTTCGAGAGGGTAGGTTGTCTTCCCAACACTTACTTGACGTTCTGCCATGGCTTCAAGTAGAGCTGCCTGTACTTTCGCAGGCGCTCGGTTAATTTCATCGGCAAGGACTAAGTTATGAAATATAGGCCCTTTTTGAAATTCAAACTCACCTGTTTGAGGCCTGAAGATATCTGTTCCGGTGATGTCTCCAGGTAATAAATCAGGAGTAAATTGGATTCGTTGAAAGTCTGCCTCAATATGATCAGCAAGACTGCGAATTGCTCGCGTCTTGGCCAGGCCCGGCGCGCCTTCTACCAAGAGATGTCCGTCCGCCAATAATGCGATGATGATGCGGTCTACCAGCAAAGGTTGACCGAGAATGGTCTTTGTTAATTGATCGCGAAGTTGGGCTATGGGGTTATCAGTTTGAGCGATAGTCATAATATGTGCTGCTATTGGCTAATAGTTATTTAAATGAGTCAATTCAGGTTATTATTTAACTCAACTGAATGGTTCTTTTCTTGGTTCAGGGTTTCTTTTTCATAATGGCACATTGTATATAAAGAATCTTTTTATTCACAGCCTAAAGGCTGCCTGGTTGAGCAAATAATTGGTGCATTTTTTTGACACCTAGTTACAAAAAAGTTCCGTTAACCGTGATTTAATACCGATGGCACAACTGCATTAAATCAACTTGTTGAAGGCTTCGATTCGCGCTAGGCTCATTCAGTCTATTTTAGTTTATGCAGGTCTATTAATGATTAAAAAGTTAGCTGCAACGGGTGCAGTAGTTCGCCACTATATTATCGAGTTGGCAATTTCTAGGGAAGAGTTGCTGAAGTACTACCGCGGCAATGCAAATCAGATTTCAGTGGTTTCTGTTGACGGCCAAAAAATTCTTTTTCCGGTGACGGCTATTCAGCCTTTTGTTACTCATCAAGGTGTTTTTGGGCGTTTTCAATTAAAAGTTAACAGTGGGGGTCGTTTGTTGTCGATTAGATCGCAGTAATTGGCCACTTGCATGAAGGCGATACTTTCGCCATAATCTTGCCACTGTAGTTGTGGCTACAGATTGTTATGGTGGCCCCAGCGGGTTCCCTCGCAATGATAGGCAGTGAACTCCGCCAGGCCTGGAAGGGAGCAACGGTAACTGCTGATTCGTGTGCCGAGGAGTGGCTGGTTGGGGTTCACCACCAATTTTTCTTTTAGATAGAATTTTGCACCTTTAAATTGTCAAATAGTCTGATTTTTATCCCTTCATGTGTGTATAATTCCATCAATATTATTTTCTCAGGTCAATTTCATCTTTCGTGATTTGTTTGCTGTTATAATTGTTGTTCCTAAACTCTGCGGTCAATTGTATGTCGTATCAAGTGCTGGCGAGAAAATGGCGTCCGCAATCTTTTGAAGCTTTAGTGGGTCAATCCCACGTGCTAAAAGCGCTTTCCAATGCTTTAGATCAAGGTAGGCTCCATCATGCTTATTTATTAACAGGCACGAGAGGTGTCGGTAAAACGACGATTGCTAGAATTCTAGCCCGTTGTCTCAACTGCGATAACGGCGTGTCTGCTTCACCCTGCGGCGAGTGCTCTAGTTGCCTTGAAATCAATGAGGGGCGCAGCGTCGATCTAATTGAGGTTGATGCCGCATCAAGAACTAAGGTTGAAGACACTCGTGAGTTGCTTGATAACGTCCAATACGCCCCATCGCAGTGCCGTTACAAGATTTACTTGATTGATGAAGTTCATATGCTGTCT
>DDED01000072.1:857-6724 GCA_002336035.1 Cellvibrionales bacterium UBA1963 | reverse complement strand
GAATTAGTGATTGATCAAGTCGCTAGTGGCATTGTGCCTAAGACCAGTATTTGTGATTCGCGCTACTGCGATTTAATGGAGCAACCGATTGACTGTGTAAAGCATATATACCAGCACTTTAATATGCCCCTGACGGATATTACCAAGCAGCGAGTGTTAGATTACTTGGCGTCTAAGCCAAAAGGTAAATTCGGTGCTCATAACTATCAGTCGGATGCCACGGAGCGGCATTATTTTGAGCGCTATCAGAATCACTATCAGGTCCCTTCTGAAGTTTAGCTGGCGATGTATCATTTAATTCACGTATCGAGAAAACTATGGATAACACGATTAAACCTTTTGTTGTCAATGTCAGCGATGCTGATATTGCAGATTTAAAACAGCGTTTAGGCCTCACTCGCTGGCCTGATCAGATTCCCGATACAGAGTGGCGTTACGGAGCAAAAACAGACTATATCCAGCAGCTTTGTGAATATTGGCAGCATCATTATGATTGGCGAAAGCATGAAGCCGCGATCAATCACTTTGCACAATTTACCACCCAAATTGATGATCATAATATTCACTTTATTCATGTTCGTTCGAAGCATGCTAACGCAGTGCCACTGCTTATTAGTCATGGTTGGCCTGGTACGATTGTTGAATTTCTTAAAGTAATTGGGCCCTTAACTGATCCTGAGGCACATGGTGGTAACGCTGAAGATGCTTTTCATGTGGTATGCCCATCGTTACCAGGCTATGGTTTTTCAGGCACTACTCAGCGTGAGCAAGTTGACACGCTTGCGATGGCTGAAATGTTTGCCGAGTTGATGGCACGATTAGGCTATGAAAAGTATATCGCTCAAGGGGGTGATTGGGGCGCTATTATCACCTCTAATTTGGCAATCGTTGATGCTGAACACCTTCATGGAATTCATTTGAATATGCCCTTTGGCTATGCATTAAGCGAAAACCCACATGAGGGCTTAAC
The DNA here is from genome assembly GCA_002336035.1 of Cellvibrionales bacterium UBA1963. GTDB lineage: Bacteria > Pseudomonadota > Gammaproteobacteria > Pseudomonadales > UBA7434 > UBA7434. The sequence continues at coordinate 5,754 of DDED01000072.1, read as the reverse complement.
TCAGCCAGAAATCGATGACGTAAATGCGATGGCCGCTTTTGAGTCGATGGAAACAGGTTATCAAAAAATTCAAGGCACTAAGCCGCAAACCTTAGGGGTTGGTTTGAACGACTCACCTGCTGGGCTCTGTGCTTGGATTACCGAAAAGTTTTATACCTGGATGGACTGTGACGGCGACATTGAATCTGTATTGGATAAAGATGAGCTGTTGACTAACATATCAGTCTATTGGTTCACGCAAAGTATATGTTCATCGACACGCTTATATTATGAAGTCACGCAAAATGCACGGTTAAAATTTTTAGAGCAACCTGTGACTGTTCCTCTGGGGGTGGCTCGTTATCCTAAAGAATTAATGCGCTTTCCGCGGCAGTGGTGTGATAATGTCTATAGCAATATCGTCCATTGGCAAGATTTTGATCGTGGCGGGCACTTTGCTGCGATGGAGCGTCCAGACGAATTTTTGGCTGAGATTCGAAAATTCAGGGCAATCGTCTGCAAATAAAAAAACTAGTTTATTCAAGGGCTTATAATTGTTCTTCTGGTTTTTTGTGGTGCCTATTTTTTTTTTGGCGAATATTGCTGTTTGCTCATGCGACGACCGCTTTAGATTGCATTACGATGGTTAAAATTTTTTCTATCAGGAATGGTTTTTTTTGCATGATTTTGAGTGGCTTTGTTCTAGTATTTAAGCCCAATAAAGAGTATTTTTAAGCGTATCTTTGGGCTTTTTATAGGCAAATAACGTATTTTCCTTTACCAATGATTCAATAACAGCATTGAGGTTAATTATGTACGATCTAATTATAAAAAATGGCCGTATCGTCGATGGCACTGGTAGCCCTGCGTTCCATGGTGATATCGCTATTCAAGATGGCTTAGTAGCACAGCTGGGTAAGGTACAACAGCCGGCTAAAAAAACGATTGATGCCGAGGGTCATTTAGTTGCTCCAGGTTGGGTCGACACGCATTCACACATGGACGGCCAAGCAACCTGGGACCCATTCTGCAGCCCAGCGAACCACCACGGCATAACGACTTTAGTTATGGGTAATTGTGGCATAGGGTTTGCGCCTTGTGAGCGAACTGAAAAAGCCCATAAAGACTTGATTGAAGTCGTAGAAGACGTAGAAGATATTCCGGGCACGGCTTTGGCCGAAGGCATTAAGTGGAATTGGGAAAGCTTTCCTGAATACCTCGACGCCTTAGATGAAATGCCGCGAGCAGTTAATGTTGCCGCACAAGTGCCGCATTGCGCCATTCGTACTTACGTGATGGGCGACCGAGGTGTTAACAATGAACGAGCGACCCCCGAAGATGTTGAACGCATGGCTGAGTTAGTGGCCGAAGGCATTGATGCCGGCGGTGTCGGATTTACCACCTCACGTACCGAGTTACATAAAACGCGAAATGGATTATCCATGCCGGGCACTTACTCAGAGGAAGATGAGTTATTTGGCATCGGTAAGAAAATGGGTGAGTTAGGCAAAGGCTTTTACGGCATGGTATCTGATTTTGAAGATGATGCTTGGCTAGAAGAAATGGAGTGGGTGAAACGTCTCTCTATTGAAAATAACTGTCGCTTTAACTTTGTGCTTTTCTACCAGACTGATTCTCAATGGACTCGAGTGAAAGAGCAGTTAGCGTTTGTTCGTCAAGCAAATGCAGAGGGCGCGCAATTAGTGGCTCATGTCGGCGCTCGGCCTGTCAATGTGTTGATGAGTTATCACGGCACAGTCAACCCATTTTTCATGCACCAGAATTTTGGTCCGCTGACTGCTTTGAGCCCTGAAGAGCGGTTAGAAAAATTAAGAGACCCAGACGTGCGTGCTGCGATTTTAGCTGAGCCGACACCGGCAATGGGCATCGAGGCCGCCGATCGCATGGCGACTGACTTTCATCTTATGTTTGAGTTGGGCGAAGCCCCAGACTATGAGCAAAGCCCCGAGCAAAGCATTGCAGCAAAAGCTGAACGTGCGGGAGTAACGCCTCAAGAATATGCTTACGATGCATTATTGAAACGTGACGGTGAGGCGATGATTTATTTTCCTTTCATGGGTTATGACCAAGGTAATCTCGATCGTCAGTTTGAAATGCTAAAAGACGAAAATACCGTGATTAGCTTAGCGGATACCGGCGCGCACTGCGGTGTTTTATCTGATGCGTCAATGCCAACGTTTTTACTGAGTCATTATGCGCGTGATCGAACTCGCGGTCAGTTGACTATTGAAGAAGCCGTAAAAATGCATACGCAAGAAACTGCAAGGGCGGTCAAATTAGAAGATCGCGGGACTTTAGAAGTGGGTATGCGAGCTGACATTAATATTATTGACTTTGACAACTTACGTGTTTTGGCGCCGCAAGTGATTTATGATTTACCGGCTGGCGGCAAGCGTGTTTTCCAAAAAGCGATAGGTTATAAATACACGATTGTTGGTGGCGAAGTCATTATGCAGGAGGGCGTTGAAACTGATGCTCGACCTGGTGAGTTAGTCCGTGGTGCGCAACCCGCACCGAGCAATATTGCGGCAGCTTAATGGCCAGTTAACGTTTAATTACCAAGTAAAAGAAAAAGCCGGCTAATTTTTTAGCCGGCTTTTTATTGATTAACACATTAAATTTTAGGATTACCAAAACGCATGCATAGCACACCTGAGGCTTTAATCACAGCACGAGCACAGTTGTTACAGACTGGTTCACCTTTTGAATTAACTGAACAGCAGCAAGATGGGCGACGCTATCAAACGTATAAGTTAGCTCCGACGAGTGTGCGCGAGGCATTGGCTGTTGGTCGCCAGCACGGTGATAATCTGTTTTTACAATATCAAGATGAAGATTGGAGCTTTAACCAATTTTTTAACCAGGTTGACGCGATTGCCTTTCAATTAATAAATCGCTATAAAATTAACAAAGGTGACAGAGTTGCGATAGCGATGCGTAATTTCCCAGAGTGGATGACGGTCTATACCGCGGTAACCTCTTTAGGTGCGGTTGTCGTGCCGGTGAATAGCTGGGGAAAAAAGGATGATTTAGTTTACGTGTTGACGGATTGTGGTGCGAAAATAGTGTTTGCTGATCAGCAGCGTTATGACTCCATTGCAGACGAACTTCAGGCCCTGCAGTTAAAAGCGGTGGTGGTGCGTAACAGTGGCGCAATCACCAATGACTGTGCCGAGTCATTAGAAGATTTTTTGGCCGATATTGACAGTGACCAACTGCCTGAATTGGCTGATTATAGCTTTGAAATTGAATCATCAGATGCAGCGATGATTTTATACACATCGGGCACCACCGGTCGACCCAAAGGTGCACTGAGCTCACACCTAAGTATTTGTCAGGCGTTAATAAACTTTGAGTTTCACGGCGCACAGTCAGCGATGACTAACGGTAAAGTTATTGAGAAAATGATGACCAGCGGATTTCCCTCTAAATCGTTGTTAGCCGTTCCTTTATTCCATGTGTCAGGCTTATACGCACACTTTCTTTTATCTTTGCGTGGCGGTCGGTCGATCAATATTATGTACAAGTGGGATCCCACTAAAGCTTTACAAGTGATTGCTGAACAACGAATCACGACGTTAAGTGGCGCACCATCGATGGTGCTCGATCTTCTAGAGCATCCTGATTTTGATAGCACTGACACGAGCAGTCTAATGGTTGCAAGCGGCGGTGGTGCGGCAAGTCCACCCAAGATGGCACAACTCATTAAAGATAAAATTTCTGATCCTTATCCTGGTAGTGGTTATGGGTTAACGGAGACTAATGCCAGTTGTTGCAGCGGCACGGGCGCTAGCTTTTGGTACAAGCCTTCAAGTTCAGGTACCTTGTCACCGATTATAGAATTAAAAACCATCGGCGAAGATGGTCAAGATCTACCGAAAGGCGAGCGTGGTGAAATTTGTATCCGCGGCATTTTAGTGGCTAGCGGTTATTGGAATAATCCTACAGCAACCGCTGAAAGTTTTATAGACGGTTGGTTTTTAACGGGCGATATTGGTTATCTTGATGATGAAAATTTCGTTTTTGTCGTCGATCGCGCTAAAGACATTATTATTCGCGGCGGTGAAAATATTTCAGCAAATGAGGTTGAGGCTTGTTATTTAGAGCATCCAGCGGTGAGAGAAGCTGCGGCATTTGCTGTTGCGCATGAAAGGCTCGGTGAAGAAGTGGGTTTGGCGGTTTATTTCAAAGAAGGCCAACAGGCCAGCGCTGACGAATTAGCCGCTTTTGTTAACGGCAAGTTGGCGCACTTTAAAGTGGCCGCGCATTATTGGCTGCGCGAGCAACCTCTACCAAGGAATGCGGCAAACAAAGTGCTCAAGAAGCAACTTCGTGACGATTACAGCAAGCTCTAATATTGAGTTGCAGTGATCAAGTGATTAAGTGATTAAGGGTTGCGCTGTAAGTAATTAGCCAGATCTCGTTTTACTTCTGGTGCATACAGATACAGCCCAATGATGTTTGGAATTGCTATTAGGAATACCATTGCATCAGAAAAGTCCAGCACAGCCGATAACTCGACCATGCAACCGATAGCAATAAACCCGCAGAAAATCGTCTTAAATAACCCTTGCGCTAATATGCTTTCGCCGAATAAATAACTCCATGCTTTTAAGCCGTAATAAGACCATGCTATGGCGGTAGAAAAGGCGAACAGCAATGCCGCGATGCCGAGTAAAATAGGTGACCAGCTAATGTGATGGGCAAATGCTGCTGAAGTTAAGGCAATGCCTTCAAGGCCGAGGTTACTGTCCATGAGGCCGTTTGGGTAGGCGGTAGTCACAATCACTAATGAGGTAATAGTACATATAAGAACAGTATCAATAAATGGTTCTAGTAAAGAAACCAGCCCTTCAGAAATAGGTTCGTCAGTTTTCACTGCTGAATGTGCAATAGA
>DDED01000072.1:0-530 GCA_002336035.1 Cellvibrionales bacterium UBA1963 | reverse complement strand
GCAATAGAAGCAGAGCCGATACCGGCCTCATTAGAAAATAACGCGCGCTGAAAGCCAATAATTATTGCTCCAATCATACCGCCATGGACACTCTGCCAAGCAAAAGCACTGGTGAATATAAGTTGAATAGCCCCCAGTAGGTGTTCAGCACTTAAAATAATGATGATGATGGCTGATAGGCAGTAAATAATAGCCATAACAGGCACCAATGCAGCAGCCACTTTAGCAATAGAGCGAATGCCGCCAATGATCACCGCGCCGACTAGCAGCGCGAGCAATAAGCCAAACAGCCAGCCTCGTTCGGCAAAAAGGCTATTCGCGCCTCCTGTGATAGTGACTATTTGCACATAGGCTTGATTTGACTGAAACATATTCCCGATGCCCAGACAGCCTATTACCAATGCCAAAGCATAGAAACCTCCTAAGAATTTTCCTAGTTTGGGTAGGTTACGGCTAGAAAAATAATGTTCTAAATAGTACATTGGCCCGCCAGAAACGGAGCCGTCGGCATTAACGCGTCTATATTTGAC